>NZ_JBDVAA010000067.1:0-46868 GCF_039943695.1 Cellulophaga sp.
AAAAAGCACCACCATCAGCACCCGCAGTTACATTATTATCAGCATCAGTACTCACAATAACTTGAGCAGAACCTGCTACTTGATTATCGACATAAGTTTTTACTGCATTTTGAGTCGGGAATAAGTCATCAGAAGTTCCTAATGTTACTGCGTCAGATTTGTTTGCACTATTTTCTTTGTCATTTTGTAAAGCTGTGATTGCTGTGTTCGCTGCAGTTATGGCAGCATCTGCATCAGCTTCATTGTTGTCAACATCAGTTTGTACTGCTGCAATAGCATTATTAGCTGCAGTTTCGTTAGCATCCACATCAGCTTGAATAGCATTTTCAGCATTAGTTGCTCTTGTAGTTTCAGCAGTTATGTTTGTTGCATTAGTTGCAATGCTAGTTTGTAGAGCAGCATCATCATAAAAAGCACCACCATCAGCACCCGCAGTCACATCGTTATCAGCATCAGTACTCACAATTACTTGAGCAGAACCTGCTACTTGATTATCTACGTATGTTTTTACAGCATTCTGAGTCGGGAACAAATCATCAGAAGTTCCTAATGTTACTGCGTCAGATTTGTTTGCACTATCTTCTTTGTCATTTTGTAAAGCTGTGATTGCTGTGTTCGCTGTAGTTATGGCAGCATCTGCATCAGCTTCATTGTTGTCAACATCAGTTTGTACCGCTGCAATAGCAATATTTGCTGCAGTTTCATTTGCATCAACATCGTCTTGAACGTTTGTTATAGCTGTATTAGCTGTTGTTATGTTTGATGCATTAGTTGCAATGTTAGTTTGTAAAGCAGCATCGTCATAAAAAGCACCACCATCAGCACCCGCAGTCACATCATTATCAGCATCAGTACTTACTATTACTTGTGTAGAACCTGCTACTTGATTATCTACATAAGTTTTTACTGCGTTTTGAGTGGGGAACAAATCATCAGAAGTTCCTAGTGTTACTACGTCAGATTTGTTAGCGCTATTTTCTTTGTCATTTTGCAAAGCAGTTATGGCAGTGTTTGCAGCTGCTTCGTTATTATCAACATCAGTTTGTACTACATTAATTGCCGCAGTAGTAGTTGTATTATTTGTTGTTAACTCTGCTTCAGTAACAAACGTAGCGTCTAAATCTTGAGATAACGTTCCGTCTGCATCTGTAATTTCTAAAGCTGTACCGTTTAAACTAAAGTCAGTATTTAATTCGTTTGTATCATCCGCATCCGCATCATTAACATTTATAGTAACAGAACCGCCGTTTTCTATAGTTAAACTACCAGGATTGCCATCTGTAGTTAGGTTTTGATTATCTGTACCATCAAAATTAATGGAAGTTCCGCCACCGTTTACAAAGCTAAATGTACCATCTCCGTTGTCTGATAGCTGCGCTTTTGTAATAACAACAGTAATATTGTTTTCGTTTGTGTATGAAAACGTACCGTCATTATTATCAAAAATAACGGTGTTAGTTTGGTTAAAAGAACTTGTGTTGCATAAAGATTGCCACAAAATACCATTGTATTGAAACATACAACCTTCATCTGTGTTATACACCATAGCGCCAGTTAGGGGAGTAATGGCATTCATTTGAGTATTTGTAACTCTAGTTAAAATTAACACCTTATCTGTACTTTCTAACTCTAAAATAGAAGCAGAATCTATTGTGTTTATATCATTACCTATTTTTACTTGCCCAAAAGAGTATTGAGCCATAGCAAAAAAACTGATTAATAATAATTTGTTGATTTTCATTTGTTTATATATGGGTTAGCATTTGTAAATTAATAAATTAATGGAAAATTGTAGAAATTATGTTGTAAAACATAGTTTATTGTATGTGTTACGACTTTTTTGTAGGCTTTATGTGCTTATGTAAGTCTGTAAAACCTTTGTTTTAAGTAGTTTTAGTGTTTGTCTATTATAAAAATACAAAAATAAGATTTGAATTTACGTATTCAATTAAAAGTAAATTCTTACAATTGTGTTAAGGCTAAAAATAACCATTGTTATTCTACTACTTTATTTGCTGCTTAAAACCAATTTATAGCATAAAAAAAGCAGGCTAAAAAGCCTGCTTTTATATAAAATAATGATGATTTGTTAACTTACATAGTACTAATTTCCTGTGCCGGTTAAGTACAAAAATCCTTGGTACTCTAGCTGTAAATCATCTAAAAATACAAGGTAAAAATAAACACCACTTGGTAGACCTTCTTTTCTTTTGTATACGTTATTGTTTATGTTAGAGTAGCCATTAAACTCATTAGTGTAATTGTCTTTTTCAAAAACTTGAAGTCCGTTTCGGTCGTAAATACGAAGCCTATTATTGGGAGATTGTTCTAATTCTGGAATTACAAGAAAATCGTTTACACCATCGCCATTATTACTTACGTAGTAATTTTCTAGGTCTAATAACTCTGTTGGTATGGCCATTTTAGCCAAAGTAATAACTTCGTAATTGTTAGGAACAAAAGTCTCAGAGGTTACTGCACCTTGGTTTATGTCGCCAATTGGATCTACACTACCTAAGTTTACCCATCTTCTTTGTGTTCTGTGCCACCCCGCAATACCTATTTGGTAATACTCATCTACAAGACTCCCAATATCACTACGGTTGTTCCAAGAAATACTAACGGTTGATGGTAAACTACTGTCTATATCCCAAAACTCTGTTGTGCTCACGGCTCTAACTTCTTTTTCTTTACTATTGGTATTAAAACTGGTAGCAAAGGTTGATGGCAAGTTAGGATCTTCAAAAAAATAAGCACATTTAGCAGTGGCATTTTCGCTTTGCGACTGTAATGTTAATGGTCTTATGTAGCCAAAATCGCCAACGGTAAAAAAGAAATTTTGTTTTTGCTCTATCATCATATACCCATCTACTTTAGATAAGTTAGACTCACCTACAGTAAATGCATCTTGTGTTAGTTTTATGTTCTCTAACGGGTTATTACGGTAGGTTACAAAGTCGCCATCTACTAAGTTTAGAGCATTAGTTACTGTAATAGAAGTCTCTAAAATAGCAGAACTAAAAGGTTTAAAAATTTCTACATCATAAAAAACAGGAATAAAAGCACCAGTAACACTAGTTGTTACTTGACCGTAAAACCCTGCTGTGCCCAAATTTTGGTCAAACGTAGCATCGTTAATAAGGTTGGTGTGCAGCCCAAGAGTACCCGTATCGTGTATGCGTATGCTACCGTTGTTGTACATAGCATTTTGTGCTACGGCAACAGAACTACAACATAAAAATATGTAAAGTAAGTTTTTCATACTAGTTTATTTGTTGCCAGTTAGTACCATCATATTGCAATTGAGTAACACCTACAGGTAGTATTGATATTGCAGTTGTACTAGCAGAAGGAATGTAAGAGACTGTTGCGTTAATGGTGATACTGCCACCAGTTAAGTTTTTCAGAATTAATACTTGACCTAAACTTGCAGATACAGGAAAAGTAACATTAGTAACTGTTCCAGAAAAAATAACGGTGTGTTCATCAACCTCAAGAATAGCTGTTGTTCCTGAATTAATACTTTTTATTCGTGTTGAAAAAGCACCGTTTACAGAAACGTTTGTTTCGCCTGAATCTTCTTCAATTTTAAGAGCTTGTGTACCCCCAACAGAAAAACCAATTTCATCAGCTGCAGGAGAATACATCCCTGTATTAGTGTCATCACTAAATCTATAAGAAGGTTCTCCTATGCCTCCATCACTATTTAATATACCTTCTGATCTAATAGCACCTGCTACATGTAGTTTATTGGAAGGAGAACTAGTCCCGATACCAACTCTACCAAGTCCTATGAAATTTAAACTTCCTGAAACAGGAGAAGACGTTCCGTTTATATCATAATTACGATCACTACCATTTGGCTGTGTCAAATTTGTAGTGGCTAAATTTCCAATACCAGCAACTTGAGTATCTACGTAAGTTTTAACTGCATTTTGGGTAGGGAACAGATCATTTGAAGTACCTAAGGTAACGTTTGGAGATTTGTTAGCACTGTCTTCTTTATCATTCTGTAAAGCAGTAATATCTGTGTCATTGCTTGTAATGTTAGTAGTATTTGCATTCTCAGCATTAGTTGCTCTTGTAGTTTCGGCAGTTATTGCCGTTGTGTTAGTCGCAATGTTTGTTTGTAAGGCAGCATCATCATAAAAAGCACCACCATCAGCACCAGCAGTAACATCGTTGTCAGCATCAGTACTTACAATTACTTGGTCAGAGGCTGCAACTTGTGTGTCTACATAAGTTTTTACAGCAAGTTCGGTAGGGAACTTTGTATTTGTACCATCCGCTAAAGTTACATCTGTAGACTTATTAGCAGTGTCTTCTTTTGTGGCTAAAGCAGTAGCTCCTGCAGCAACTTGTGTGTCTACATACGTTTTTACAGCAAGTTCAGTAGGGAACTTAGTGTTAGTCGCGTCAGCTAAGTTTACATCTGTAGATTTATTTGCGGTATCTTCTTTATCACTCTCTAAATCAGAAATATCTGTATCGTTATTAGTAATGTTACTTGTGTTAGTCGCAATGTTTGTTTGTAAGGCAGCATCATCATAAAAAGCACCACCATCAGCACCAGCAGTAACATCGTTGTCAGCATCAGTACTTACAATTACTTGGTCAGAGGCTGCAACTTGTGTGTCTACATACGTTTTTACAGCAAGTTCCGTTGGGAAGTTGGTGTTAGTAGCATCTGCTAAAGTTACATCTGTAGACTTATTTGCGGTATCTTCTTTTAGAGCGATTGCTGTATTTGCTGCCGTTTCGTTAGCATCTACATCATTCTGTACAGCTAAAATTGCAGCATCAGCATCAGCTTCATTAGTATCAACATCAGATTGTATATTATTTTCGGCAGTAGTAGCTCTTAAAACTTCCGCAGCTAAGGCAGCATTTGCAACTACTCCTGCGGCAGCAATTTCATTGTCTACATACAATTTAGTAGCAGCATCATCATCTAAGGTTGGGTTTGCAAGACTATTTATTTGAAAGCCCCCTAAAGAAACATCTGTTGTAGCATCACCAAATCCGCTTAAAGGAATATTTGTTTTATCTAATTTCGCATTCGTAATTCCACCATCGGTAACCACAATACTTGTGGCATTTAAAGTAGTGCCAATTCCTCCGGTTACTGTTATAGATGCATCATCTGCAGTTAAATCTTGTCCTGCAATATTGGTAGCATCTAAAGTTCCCCATTCTACATTGGTACCTGTAGCATTTGTTTTTAAAACTTGGTTTGGTGTTGTGCTTGGTTGTATTTTTACGGGTGTAACCGACTCGTCTATAAGATTATTTGTATTTACACTTGTATCTCCTAACTCATCTACACCAATAGCATCATCTGCAATTTTAGTTCTGCCAATTGTTTTGTTTAGTATAGAGTTTCCGTGTACTTGGTCTACTTCAATATTAACCGTATTTCCATCATCTGTTATTTTTATTCCGCTAGAAAAAGTAGCTCCAAAACTACCTGTATGATTGCTTGTAAAGGCAGGAGTCTCAAACGTAATATCATCACCAGCCGCATTTGTAAAGGTGTAAGTGTCATCACCATTATCAACTAAATTAATATCTGCAGCATTTTCTGCTTCACATAAGTTAATCCATTCTGTCCCGTTAAAATAATGCAAACAACTGGTGTCTGTATTGTAAATTACAGCACCGTTAAGTGGTGTAATGGCGTCCATTTGCAGGGTAGAAAGTCTAGTTACTACTAAAGCTTTACTAGTGCTTTCTAATTCTAAAACCGAATTAAAATGTAGGTTTTGAGGGTTTTCGCCAATTTTTACTTGCGCTTGTGTGCTAGTAAAGAGACAGATACTAAAAAGTAATCCGAAAACTAATTTTTTCATATAGTAGGAGTGTTTTAAAAATGCAATTACGCATTGCAAACAAAAATATAGTAAAGATATGTTAACACCTAAAACAGTGGTTAAAAGACAAAATTTGTCCTATAAATGACATCTAAACATTATATGTTGTTTAAAAATCTATTGTTTTGCTTTCGTAAGGTGTTTTTTGCGCTTCAAAAATACGTGCAGTGTGTTTGCCTTTTAGGGTAATTTTTGTGTCTTGCACCAGTAAAAAACTACCTTCTCTTAAGCCAACTACGGGTGTGCTGTTAAACGCGTGAAACTCTTTTAGTCTAGTTTCTCTGGTTTCGCCATTGTGTTTGCTATTAGGGTCTGGGTCTAAATAATGCGCATTTATATTAAAAGGGACCAATTGCATTGTAGCAAAACTTGGTGGGTAAACAATTGGCATATCATTAGTAGTGTGCATACTTACACCTGCAATATTACTACCTGCGCTTGTACCCATATATGGTTTGCCAGTGTTAATATGTTCTTTTAAATAATGCATAGCACCTTGTGCATATAATTGTTGTACAAGTAAAAATGTATTTCCGCCGCCACAGAAAAATGCTTGTGCTTTACTAATGCCTTCTTGTGCGTTTTTGTAGGTGTGTAAGCCTATTATTTTTTTGTTAATTTTAGCAAAAGCTTTTGCTGCAATTTCTGTATAATTGTCGTGGCTAATACCACCTGGTCTTGCAAAAGGTATAAATGTAATAGTGTCTACGTCTTTAAAAAACAAGGCAACATCGTCTAAAATATATTCTAGGTAATGCTCTCCAAATAAGGTAGATGTGCTTGCTAATAATAAGTTTTTCATAAACGGTGCTCTTTTTTTTATTTTATTTTGATTACTACAAATTAACAAAAGTTTAATGGTACTCTATTTTTTTTGAATGTAAATTGCATTTCATTATATTTAAGAGATGCTAAAAGAAACTATTTTTTTAGTCTCTAAAAACTACCTTTATGAAAAACAATTTACTAGTACTTTTTTTACTGCTGACCACAGTGTCTGTATTTGCGCAAGATAATGATAGAAACCTTTTAAGAGGTAGCGTTATTTACAGAGATATTAGCGTTCCAAATTTAGATGTTATTAATGTAACAGCAGAAGATGCTACTGTTACAGATGAAGATGGTGATTTTGCTATAGACGTAAAATTAGGAGACCAAATAGTTTTTACAGCAGTTAATTATCAAATTAAAATAGTTTTTATTACTAAAGATATTTTAAAGAAAAACCGTTTGGTAATAGACGTTAACGAAAAAGTTACAGAGTTAGATGAGGTAGTTGTAAGTCCAGAAGATCAAGAAAAATTTGTTGAGCTTAAAAACGAAGAGTTTAAAGAGGTAGAGTATGAGGTAGACCGTACCACTACTGTTGTAAACGTTGCTAATACTGATATTGAAAACGGAGGTTTGCAAAACGGTATTAATTTTGTAAACATTTTTAAAGCTTTAACAAAGTCTCTAAAGAAGAAAAATCCTAATGCAAAAATACCAGAAATTAAACTTAGTAGAGTTTTAAGACAGGTTTATGAGGACGATTTTTTTGTAACCGATTTAGGTATAAAGCAAGATAAGATAGATAACTTTTTACAGTATTGTGATGATAAAATACCATCGCAAACCTTGTTAAAAAAGTCAAACGAATTTCAGCTGATAGATTTTTTAGTTACTCACAGTAAAGAATATAAAAAATTATAACGGTTGAAGAAATACGTATTTTTTTTAACTTTTATAAGTGTCTGTTTTTATGCAAACGGACAAGATATACTCTACAAAGCTGTTAAAGGCGCTGTAGTAAGTAAAGCGCAAGAGGTAAATGGTGTATATGTAATTAACACTACCAGTGGACAAGCAACAATTACTAGTGCCAGAGGCTATTTTGTAATGCCAGCCAAGGAAAAAGATACTTTAATTTTTTCTGCTGTACAGTTTAAAAAGAAACAGCTAATTGTTACCCGAGAAATTTTAGAAAAAAAGACCAATCTAATTTATTTAGAAGAAACTTTAGAAGAGTTAAACGAGGTTGTTTTAGATAACAGAACCTTTGTAACCGCTAAAAGTTTAGGGTTGCCAAATGCAGATGCTGTGGTATTACCACAAAGTGAGCGTTTGTTGCATGATGCAGATCACGGACCAATGTTTGGTGGTTTAAGTTTAAATATGAACAAGCTTTTAAATGCCATAAGCGGCCGTACTAAAATGCTAAAAAAGCGTGTTGCCAGAGACAGGAGATATGCACAAAGTCAGCAAATGCGTAACTCTTATGCAGATTCTGTTTTTATAAAAGATTTAAGTATTCCTAAAGACCGTATAGAAGAGTTTATGTTGTATTGCGAGGTAGATAATGAGTTTACTTCTGTATCTAAAGAAAAAAACGATTTTATTATTTGGGACTTTTTAACTCGCAAAAGTATAGCCTTTTTAAAGGAAGATGATGTAGATACAGAGGATAACAGCAAATAAATTAACCATACTATTTTTTATATGAGGTACGTATATACTTTTTTGTTTTTAGTTTTAATTGCGCAACAAACCAATGCGCAGCAAAAAATAGAAATACTAAAGGGGCGTATTGTAAGTAACTCGCAAGAAGTAGTTGGTGTTTATGTATTAAATAAAACAAATAAAAAGGGTACAATTACGTCTAAGAGCGGAAATTTTTCTATTCCTGTACACTTAAAAGATACAATAGAGTTCTCTGCTGTGCAGTTTAAAAACAAACAAATTATAATCACTCAAAAAATTCTAGACTACTCATCGTTTTTAGTAAACTTAGATGAAACTTTAGAGGAGTTAGATGAGGTTGTTTTAGATAACAGAACATTTATAACAGCCAAGAGCTTAGGCTTGCCAAATGCAGATGTAAAAGTATTGTCTTTAACAGAAAGAGAATTATTTTCTGCAAACAACGGTAATAATTACTTGAGTATAGATCCGCTAATAAACTTTTTAAGTGGGCGCACAAAAATGCTTAAAGACCGTATAAAAAGAGATGATATATACGCACGTAGCAAAGAGCTGCGCACTAGGTATGTAGATTCTATATTTTCTAAAAATTTAAAAATACCAATAGATAGGATAGAGGAGTTTATGCTGTATTGCGAGTACGATCCTAGATTTAAAAGTATTACCAAAAATAAAAATGAACTTGTTGTTTGGGATTTTTTACGACAGAAAAGTGAATTATTTTTAAAATTTAAATAAGATAGATATGACTCGTTTTCAACTTTTATTGTTTTTTGTATTTGTAGTTCAGTTTAGTACAGCACAAGAGCTAAAAGTTAAAACTTTAAAAGGAAACGTAGTTAGTAAAGAGCAAGAGGTTGTTGGCGTTTATGTATTAAATAAAACAAGTAACAAAGGGTCTATAACTAATGAAAATGGAGGTTTTTCTATCCCAGTTAGTTTACAAGATACTTTGTTGTTTTCTGCTGTGCAGTTTAAAAATAGGGAAATTATTATCACCCAAAAAATACTAGATTTTAAAAAATACATCATCAATTTAGACGAAACTCTAGAGGAGTTAGATGAGGTTGTTCTGGACCAAAGAACACAAGTAACAGCAATGAGTTTAGGTTTTGTTCATGCAAACGTAAAAACATTAGAATTAGCAGAAAGGGAATTAATTTCTGGTAAAACTATGTCTTTTGATGGTATTAAAAACTCATTAGATCCGGTTATTAATTTTGTAAGCGGGCGTACAAAAATGTTAAATGAGCGTGTAGCCAGAAACAAGCGTTACGCTACAGGACAAAAAATGCAGCATAAGTATTTAGACTCTATAACTCTTACCAAGCTAAAAATACCAAGATCAAGACTACAAGAATTTGTATTGTATTGCGAGCAAGATGAGGATTTTGATGCCTTTATGTTGCAAACCAATGATGTTTTTATAAAGGCTTTTTTTAAAATGAAAAGTAAAACTTTTTTAACATTAAAAGAAGAGGGAAATGAATAGACTTTCGTTTTTTATTGTTTTAATTTTTGTAGTAACGTCTACTGTGGCACAGAAAAAGCAGGTAGATTTAAAAGGTACTGTAACTAGTACAACAGAAGAAGTTGTTGGTGTGTATGTATTAAACAGAACCACAGAAAAAGGGACAATAACCAATTTAAATGGCTATTTCTCTATTCCGGTTCGTGTAAAAGATACCTTAGAGTTTTCTGCAGTTCAGTTTGCAAATAAAGTTGTAGTTGTTACAGAAAGTATGTTAAAAACTAACAACTATATAGTGCCTTTGTACGAGTCTGTAACAACCTTAAATGAAGTTGTAGTAAAGCCTTTTAATTTGTCTGGAGACTTATCTACAGACTTAAATAATTTACCTTTAAAACCAGTGGTAGATGGTAGGTCATTGGGGTTGCCTAATCAAAATGTAAAAACACTATCTTCAGATGAACGTGCACTGTATACATCAATGTCTGGCGGATCAATTTTATCTTTAATAAATGCAATAAACGGGCAAACCAAATTATTAAAGAAAAGAGTAGAGCGTAACCGTAGATACCAGAAAACTATGCGCGTTAAAAGATATTATGCAGACTCTTTATTTGTAAATGAATTAAAGATAGAAAAGGATAAGATAGACTTGTTTATGTGGTATTGTGAGTTTAAAGATGATTTTCAGGTTGTGATAAATACCAAAGACCAATTAAAAATTTGGGCTTATTTACGTAAAATGAGTGTAGAGTTTAAAACGGAAAAATAGAGTATTCATCAAACTAAATAATCCAATTGCGTTCTATAATTTGGCACGCCAATTGCTTACTTTTGATGATTGTAAATTACACATTATGCTTAAAAAAAGATTTTTATTATTGTTGTTACCCCTTTTTGCTTTTGTTGCCATACATAAATATTATGTGAGTGTTACTAGTGTTAAATATTCTGATAAAGAACACACTTTGCAAATTACGTCTAGAGTATTTATAGATGATTTTGATGAACTTTTAAAA
Organism: Cellulophaga sp.; assembly: GCF_039943695.1. Lineage (NCBI taxonomy): Bacteria > Pseudomonadati > Bacteroidota > Flavobacteriia > Flavobacteriales > Flavobacteriaceae > Cellulophaga > Cellulophaga sp. Next base: position 10,821 of record NZ_JBDVAA010000067.1, read on the forward strand.
CAGCGATACGATGTAAAATCTAACTTGGCAACTAAAAACGAGAACCCTTTAGCTGAAGATTATATTAAAAAATACATGAAGCAAAAGTTTCATATTTATATAAACGGAAAAGAAGTTGAGGTTACTTATTTAGGAAAAGAGTATGATGTAGATAATGTTGTTATGTATTTAGAAGTACAAAATATAAAGCTAGAAGACTTAAAAACCATTGAAGCAGAAAGTACAGTGCTTACAGATATTTATGAGGAACAAAAGAATATAGTGCACTTTAAGTTCTTAAAAAATAAGAAAAGTGTGGTGTTAACACGTGGAAATAATAAAGGAATGTTAAAGTTTTAAGACTCCTTTATCAAATCGCTAAAAAAGTGTTAATTTTCGCCTACTTAAAACAATGTAAAATGAACAAAATTAACTACTATTTAGCTGCTGTTCTATTTTTGTTTGCCACTGTAATGGTGCAAGCACAGGAACAAACAGAAAAACAAGCTGGCCACACCAACCAGAGCAAATTTAGACAAATGTATCAGGAGTTCTCAACTCCAAACACGTACAGGTCTGCATCTGGAGCACCAGGTCCAAATTATTATCAGCAACAAGCCAACTACAAAATGGATATTGAGTTGGATGATAAAAACGCAAAAATATACGGAGAAGAGACTATTACTTATGTAAATAATTCTCCAGATGATTTAGAATTTTTATGGGTTCAGTTAGATCAGAACGTACGTGAAAAAGGTACTAAATCTGCATTAAGAAATGGTTCTGCTTTACAAGGAGCAATGCCTGTAGGTCAATTTGCAGGTTCTCATATGAAAGGAGCAGAATTTGATGGTGGATTTAAAATTCAGCATGTAAAAGATGCAAGTGGTAAAGATTTACCATACACAATTAACCAAACTATGATGCGTGTAGATTTACCTACACCATTAAAAAGCAAAACTCAGGTTTCTTTTTCTATTAAATGGTGGTACAATGTACCAGACCATACTGTAAACAGAGCAAGATCTGGATATGAGTATTTTGAGAAAGATGGAAATAAAGCTTTTGTTATAGCACAGTTTTTCCCAAGAATGGCTGTTTATAGTGATGTAGACGGATGGCAAAATCATCAGTTTTGGGGTAGTGGAGAATTTGCACTTCCTTTTGGAGATTACGAAGTAAATATTACTGTACCTGCAGATCACGTATTAGATGCAACAGGAGAGTTACAAAATAGAAAAGAAGTATTTTCTAAAGATATGATGAAGCGTTATGAAAAGGCTAAAAAGTCTTTTGATAAGCCAGTTATTATTGTAACACAAAAAGAAGCAGAAGCTGCAGAAAAAGGTTTTTCTAAAGATAAAAAAACGTGGAAATTTAAAGCTAAAAACGTTAGAGATTATGGTTTTGCTACTTCTCGTAAATTTATCTGGGATATGCAAAATGTTAAATTGCCAAGTGGTAAAACAGCAATGGCAGTTTCTTTATACCCAAAAGAAGGTAACCCATTATGGGAAGAGTACTCTACTAAAGCAGTAGCGCATACATTACGTTCTTACTCTAGTCATACTTTTGACTATCCTTATCCTAAGGCAATTTCTGTACACGCAAAACAACAAGGTATGGAATACCCAATGATTTGCTGGAATTACGGAAGACCAAATGAAAAAGGAGAATACTCAGACCGTACAAAATACGGAATGATTAGTGTAATTATTCATGAAGTTGGTCACAACTTTTTTCCAATGATTGTTAATTCTGATGAGCGTCAGTGGGGATGGATGGATGAAGGTTTAGATACTTTTATGCAGTATATGGCAGAGCAAGAATTTGGAGAAGAGTTTCCAGATGCTATAGCGCCAAATGCTAAATACCCATCTAGAAGAGGAGAGCCTTCTAAAATAGTACCTTACATGGCAGGAGACCAAGAATTTATTGCTCCTATTATGTCTAACCCAGAAAACGTGTACCAATTAGGTAACAACGCATATGGTAAACCTGCAACGGCTCTTAATATTTTAAGAGAAACTGTTATGGGAAGAGAATTGTTTGATCATGCATTTAAAACATACTCTCAACGTTGGATGTTTAAACACCCAACTCCAGAAGATTTCTTCCGTACTATGGAAGATGCGTCTGCAGTAGATTTAGATTACTACTGGAGAGGTTGGTTCTATACTACAGATTATGTAGATATGGGAGTTAAAGAGGTTAAAAAATACCAAGTATCATCTAAGCCACCAAAGCAAATTAGAGATATTATGGAGCAGAGAAACTTAAAAATGAGCGACTTGCCTCCAATGGTTTTCTTAGCAGATATAGATAGTGATGATTATGACGCTAGCTTAAAAGGTAAAAACCCATCTGATGTTTCTAAAACATTAAAAGAATATATGATGGATAACTTAACAGCAGCAGAGAGAGCAGCAGTTAAAGAACCAAAATTCTTTTATGAAGTTACTTTTAACAAGCCAGGTGGTATACCAATGCCATTAATTGTAGAGTATACTTATGCAGACGGTTCTAAAGAGAATATTACTTACCCAGCAGAAGTTTGGAGAATGAGTGATAAAGAAATTAAAAAAGTAGTTTCTTCTCAAAAAGAATTAGTAGGTATAGTTGTAGATCCTAAAGCAGAAACTGCTGATATAGATACAACAAACAACTCTTGGCCAGCTAAAGAAGTTAAGTCTGGTTTTGATAAGTTTAAAGGAAATATGAAGAAATAGTTTCAGTCCTAAAAATATAGAAAGTCCCACACTTGTTAATTATTCAAGATGTGGGGCTTTTTTTATGGTGCAAATAAAACTTCTGTTTATATTTGTAGTATGTATTCAACGTTTATCTTATTTATTAGCGGAGGCGAAATTTTCTTCATTATGTTTATTGTAGTGATGGTCTTTGGAGCAGATAAGGTTCCTGACATTGCTAAGGGACTTGGTAAAGGTATGCGTCAACTTAAAGATGCAACCGAAGATATAAAACAAGAGATTACTAAAAGCGCAGAAAAGCAAGGTATTGATACTAGCTTTACCAAAGACATTAAAGAAGGTGTTACTAAGGTAAAAGAAGATGTAGAAGATATTGCTGGCGTAATTAAGAGAAAGTAATCTATGTTGGAAAAAATATTAGATTGGGATAGAGATCTCTTTATTTACTTAAATAATCTGGGTATTGAAGAGTACGATTATTTTTGGTCTTTTGTAACCAATATTAATAATTGGATTCCTTTATATGTACTTTTTTTTATTCTAATTTTTTACAAGCGTCCAAGAAAGCAAGCATTGGTAGATTTTTTTACTGTACTAGCAGTGTTTCTATTTGTAATGTTACTAACCAACTTAACTAAAGATTTTGTTGCAAGGGTTAGGCCAAGTAGTGATACCGCTTTAGGAGACCTTATACGTGTAGTTGTAGAAGCTAAAGGTTATAGTTTTTTCTCTGGGCACGCATCATCATCATTTTCATTAACAACAATTGTTGTGTTGGTATTAAGAGCGGAGTATAAATGGATATACTTTGCCTATATATGGCCACTGTTATTTTGTACGAGCAGAATATATGTAGGTGTGCATTATCCTTTAGACATTGCTACAGGTGCTTTAGTGGGTATTGTTTTTGCTATTTTAATTTATAAATTAAGTAAAAAGGTTACAAAACCCTACTTAACGTAAGTCCGTCTCTAATAGGTAGCAATACAGTTTCTACTCTAGAGTCTTCTTTTAAAGCTTTATTATAATCTAATAAGATTTTTGTAGTAACATCTTTTGGACTCAAAGGCTCTACAACTTTACCAGACCATAAAACATTATCAGATAAAATTATACCACCAGGTCTTGTTTTAGCTAGTGCAGCTTCAAAATAAGCAGGGTAGCTCTTTTTTTCTGCATCAATAAAAACCAAATCAAAAGTAACATCTAGTGTTGGTATAATATCTAAGGCATCACCAACGTGAGCATTAATCTTATCAGAAAAGCCACTTTTTTCAAAATATTTCTGTTGTATGTGGCTTAGTTCTTCATTAACATCTATAGTGTGTAATTTACCATTATTACGTAAACCTTCGGCTAAACAAATAGCAGAATATCCTGTGTAAGTGCCTATTTCTAAAATATTTTCTGGTGATATAATTTTAGACAACATACTTAATACACGTCCTTGAAAATGACCTGTTAACATTCTTGGTTGTATAACTTTTAAATGTGTTTCCCTAGTAAGTTCCGTTAAAACTGTAGGTTCATTTTCAGAGTTATTTGCAATGTAGTTTTCTAATAAAGACGATAAAAAATGCATAAAAAAGTTTTTGCAAAAATAGTTATTTTGATTTCTTATTTTTGAATAAAAATTAAATAGATGCAGTTTAAAAATACCTTAGAGTTTGCAAAAGAATTAGATGCTAATGATGCTTTAAAAGGATATAGAGATCAGTTTTACTTTCCTAAAATTAATGGTAAAGATGCTATTTATTTTACAGGAAACTCTCTGGGTTTACAACCAAAAACAGCGCAGAAGTTTGTAGATGATGTAATGAAAGACTGGGCACAGTTAGGGGTAGAAGGGCATTTTTATGCAGAAAAATCTTGGTGGGATTACCATGAGCGTTTAGCGGCACCTATGGCAACATTATTAGGAGCAAAAATAAAAGAGGTCTGTGTAATGAATACCTTAACGGTAAATCTTCATTTTTTAATGGCTTCTTTTTACAGGCCTACCGCTAAGAGGTTTAAAATTATCTGCGAAGAAAAGGCATTTCCATCAGACCAGTATATGCTAACTAGTCAAGTTAAATTTCACGGTTTAGACCCAAAGGAAGCAATAGTTGAGGTTAAAAAAAGAGAAGGAGAGCATTTTTGGAGAACAGAAGATGTGGTTGCTAAGATTAATGAAGTAGGAGATGAGCTTGCACTTGTTTTAATTGGAGGTGTTAACTATTATAACGGACAAGTTTTTGATATGAAAACCATAACAAAAGCGGGTCATGATGTTGGTGCTTTTGTAGGTTGGGACTTGGCACACGCAGCTGGTAATATAGAACTTAAGTTAAATGAATGGAATGCAGATTTTGCATCATGGTGTAGTTATAAATACATAAATAGTGGTCCTGGCAACGCATCTGGAGTGTATGTTAATGAAAAACATTTAGCAGATGATACTATTCCTAGATTAGAAGGTTGGTGGGGATCTAAAAAGGAAACTCGTTTTTTAATGAAACCAGAGTTTGAGTCTAGTCACACTGCAGATTCTTGGCAAGTAAGTAATCCGCCAGTATTAGCTATGGCACCTTATTTAGCATCATTAGAAATGTTTACAGAGGTAGGCTTGCCAGCTTTAATTAAAAAGAGAGATGTAATAGTAAGTTATTTGGAGTTTGTATTACAGGAAATAGATAAAGAGGTAGAAGAAGCTACTTTTGAGGTTATAACTCCTAAAGAAAGAGGTACACAACTGTCTGTGTTGTTACATGGACAAGGAAAAGAATTGTTTAATTACTTAATGAAAAACGGTGTAATAACAGATTGGAGAGAGCCAAACGTAATACGTTTAGCTCCTGCACCATTTTACTGTTCTTTTGAAGATATGTACCGTTTTGGTCAAATTTTAAAAGAAGGTATTTTGCAAAGCAAATAATTACTTGCTAATGCTTTTTACGTCTGTAAAATATAATTTAAAATTGCCTTCGGCATTCTTATGGTCTAAGGCAATTTTTAATCCGTTTTGTTCAGTGTAGTTTTCCCAAGTAGTACTCATAGATGGTTCTGCTGCATTTTCTTTTCTGTAAACCCATTCTTTAATTAGGTAATCATCTTCAAAGTAAAAATCATAAGCATCACCAGGAGTATACCCGCCAGCATTACCATATACAATGGTTAATTTACGCATTGGTTTTTTGCTAATTGGCGCTTCTTCATTTTTGGTAGTTGTAAATGTAATGTTGCTTTTATCCCAAACAAGATTAAAAGGGGCTAGTAGCCAATATTTATCGTTAATAAAGCCAGCATTAGTTTTTTGGGTAATAGAATCCATAGAGGCTCTGTTGTAAGCAATAGTGTCTTTAGCAGACATTGCTAATACATCATTACTTTTGGTGCGCCAGTTCCAAGTTCTATCAAAATGGTTTTCTCCACGGTCTACATTAAAAGTAAATTGTATCTGAGAAATATTTTTCCAATTTTTATATCCGTGTGCATGAGCAACAGAATCTAAAACTGTAAATTCTTTTTCTTTGGTAACTACAGTTTCTTTAGGTGAAGAAACCTCTTCTTTTTTAGCTTCTTTACAAGAAATAAAAAGTGTTGTAGTTAGTATAAAAGTGAATATTTTACGCATCATATTTATTGTTTTTTAACAAAGATACTATGTTTTGTAGTATGTTTTTTAGATTGATGAAACCTAGCGTGTACTTTATAAATAAATTGATTATTTTTGATGTAAATAAGAAATAAGGCATGAGTTCAAAAAAAGGTAAAGTTCAAGAAGCAATTGATGAAAAATTGTTGAATGAAAGAAAAGTGTTTTTATGGGGTATGGTAGATGATAACTCAGCAAAGCACGTTATAGATCGTTTGTTATATTTAGATTTACAAGGAAATGAAGAAATTCAGTTCGTTATAAATAGCCCAGGAGGTTATGTAACTTCAGGTTTTGCTATTTATGATACGATTAAATCTCTTAAGAGTCCTGTTTCTACAGTTTGTTCTGGTTTAGCAGCTTCTATGGGTTCTATATTATTATCTGTTGGTGCTAAAGGAAGACGTTTTATACAACCGCACGCGCAGGTAATGATTCACCAACCAAGTGGTGGGGCAGGAGGCCAGGCTTCTAATATAGAAATACAAGCAAAAGAAATTATAAAAACAAGAGAATTGAGTGCAAGAATCTTAGCAGAAAATTGTGGTCAAGACTTTAATAAAGTAATGAAAGATTTTGACAGAGACTACTGGATGAACGCAGAAGAATCTGTTGCCTACGGAATTGTAGACGGAATCTTAGAATAAGGTTTATAAAAGAAAAAGTCCTTCATAAAAGTAAAATTATGAAGGACTTTTTTATATGTAGACGCATTAAGCGGATGTTTTATATATACGAGCTATACAATATGTTTAGGTGCTTGTTAGTATAATTTTAACGTTCGTTATCACCTCTTTACACAAATAAAATATGTCAAAATCTCCAAAAGACATAGCCATAGTTGGCTCCGGATTAGTGGGCTCTTTATTAGCTATTTACTTAAGAAAAGAAGGACACAAGGTTACTGTTTTTGACAGGCGACCAGATATACGCACAGTAGAGTTTTCTGGTAGGTCTATAAACCTAGCAATGAGCAATAGGGGTTGGAACGCATTGCAGCAAGTAGGTTTAGAAAAAGAAATAAAAGAAATAGCAATACCACTTTACCAAAGAGCAATGCACGTAGATGGTGTGCCTTTGTATTACCAAAAATATGGTAAAGAAGAAGAGGCAATTTGGTCTACATCTAGAGGAATTTTAAATAGAAAAATGATAGATTTGGCAGAAGCCGAAGGAACAGAATTTCGTTTTTCAGAAAAAGTTTGGGATGTAGATTTACCTGAAGCAAAAATATTTACAGGAGAATCTGAAAAAGGTGTCTGGGAAGAATATAAGTTTGACTGTGTTTTTGGTTGTGATGGTGCTTTTTCTAGAGTACGTCATAAAATGCAAAGACGTAGTAGGTTTGATTATTCTCAGGAATTTATAAAGGTAGGATATAAAGAACTGTCTATTTTACCTAATGAAGATGGTACGCATAAATTAGATAAACACTCTTTTCATATATGGCCAAGAGGTAAGTTTATGCTTATTGCCATGCCAAACTTAGATGGTAGCTTCACCTGTACGCTTTTTATGCCGTATGAGGGTGATATTTCTTTTGAGAGTATTAAGACCAAAGATGATGCTAGAACGTTCTTCTCTACGCATTTCCCTAATGTAATGCCAGATTTAGATAACCTTATAGAAGATTTCTTTAAAAATCCGACAAGTGCAATGGTTACAATGAAATGTTTTCCTTGGACGTATTGGGATAAGGCTGCGCTTGTGGGCGATTCTGCACATGCAATAGTACCTTTTTATGGTCAAGGTATGAATGCTGGTTTTGAAGATATTTTTGTACTTACAAATTTACTTAAGAAGTATCCAGAGAATTGGACCATGGCTTTTAATGAATACCAAAAAGAGCGTAAACCAAATGCAGATGCTATAGCAGAACTTAGTTATAGGAATTTTGTAGAAATGAGTAGTAAAACAGCAGATCCAATGTTTTTACTGCAAAAAAAGATAGAGAAAAAATTTGCAACAGAATACCCAGAAAAATGGTTGCCGGTGTACTCTAGGGTAACGTTTAGTAATAGGCCTTATGCAGAGGCATTAGCATTAGGAGATGAGCAAGAAGCAATAATGAAAAAAGTAATGCAGCTACCTAATATAAAAGAAAAGTGGGATAGTGACGAGGTTACTAACAAAATAATAGAATTACTTAAATAAAAAAAGACCGCTAATTTAGCGGTCTTTTTTTTATTCAATATAAAATGAGTTTCTATAATTTAGAAAACATTTTTTGCATTCTTTCACTTTCTTCTTCAGCTAAAACAGGGTCTACTAATATTCTACCACTGTGCTCATCTGTAATAATTTTTTTACGAGCGGCAATTTCTACTTGTACCTGTGGTGGTATTGTAAAGAAAGAACCTCCAGATGCACCTCTTTCAATAGCTACAACTGCTAAACCATTTTTTACATTGGTTCTAATTCTAGTATAAGCTTTTACTAAACGCTCTTCAATTTGACTTTGGAAGTCTTCAGATTTTTTTAGTAATGCTTTTTCTTCTTTTTCAGTTTCAGCTAAAATTTCGCTTAATTCACTTTTCTTGTGCTTTAAGTGAGATTCTTTAGCAGATAAACGCTCTTTAGTATCAGAAATAACTTGTTTTTTCTGCTCTATTTGCGCTTTAAATTCTTTGATGTTTTTTTCAGCCAATTGAATTTCTAATTCTTGAAACTCAACTTCTTTAGATAAAGAGTTAAATTCACGACTGTTTCTTACGTTCTTTTGTTGTTCAGCGTATTTTTTAATTAGGCCTTTAGCTTCCTCAATTAAATTTTTCTTAGCTGTTATTTCAAAATTAACGGTTTCCACATCAGTTTTTAATTTATCCAATCTAGTTTTAAGTCCTAAAACTTCATCTTCTAAATCTTCAACTTCCAACGGGAGTTCACCCCTAACGTTTCTTATCTCATCGACTCTAGAATCAATTAATTGCAAGTCATATAATGCTCTTAATTTTTCTTCTACCGTTGCTTCTTTCTTTTTTGCCATATTTTTAAAAATACTTGATAGGATTTGTAATACTCTCCGATAAAGAGACTGCAAAATTAGGAATTTTTTTTGTAAGTATCTCTACTAAAAGATTTTTTGTAAACTGCTCTGTTTCAAAGTGTCCTATATCTGCCAGTAATATTTTGTTTTCTGCCTCGTAAAATTGATGATATTTTAAGTCTGCTGTAATAAAAACATCAGCGTTTACAGCCTTTGCGGCGGCTATTGCAAAAGAGCCACTCCCGCCTAGTACAGCTACTTTTTTTATTTTTTTATTTAGCAAATTAGAGTGCCTAACACAGTCGGCATTCATCTTTATCTTTAAATCTTGAAGAAATTTGGTCTCATTTACGGGATTTTCTAGCTCACCTACCATTCCCATACCAATATTTTGATTGGTGTTTTCTAAGGTTGTTATTTCGTAAGCAACCTCCTCGTAAGAATGATTTTTAAAAAGAGCTTGTAAAATTTTCTTCTCTTTAGCTTTTTCAAAAGTTACATTTATTTGTACTTCTTCTTCGGTTTGTGTTTTTCCAATTTCGCCTATTGTTGGGTTAGCTTTTTCATTAGGTTTAAAACTGCCTGTACCTACTGTTGTAAAACTACAATTGCTATAATTACCTATATTACCTGCGCCAGCAGCAAATAAAACTTCTTTTAATTCTGCAGCTTCTTTTTTAGGGACATAAGTTGTTAATTTTTTTATAGTGCCTTTTTGCGGAATTAAAATTTTAGTGTTTGTAAGTTCTAAAACTTCACAAATTTTAGCATTTACACCTTTGTTACTATTGTCTAAGGCGGTGTGCATACTGTAAATTGCAATATCATTTTTAATAGCCTTTAAAACTACACGCTCTACATAGTTTACACCCGTAATTTTCTTTAGGCCAGAAAAAATAATAGGATGAAAACTTACAATTAAGTTACAGTTTTTGGCAATAGCTTCATCTACAACATTTTCTAAAGTGTCTAGAGTAACTAGTACCCCAGTAACTTTTGTGGTAGCATTACCAATTAGTAGGCCTACATTATCAAAATCTTCTGCGTAATTTAGCGGCGCAAAATCTTCAATAATGTTTGTAATTTCTTTTACAGTCATTTTTGATTGCTTTAATGGTTTTCAAAGATAAAATATTTACTTTCGTTCTTATGCAACTACTCAGAAAAATAGCATTCCCTTTTTCTTTACTTTACGCTTTAGTGGTATATCTGCGTAACTATTTGTTTAATATAGGTGTTTTTTCTTCAAAATCTTATAAGACAACAACAGTATGTGTTGGTAATTTAAGTGCTGGTGGTACAGGTAAAACGCCAATGATAGAGCTTTTAATATTAAACCTACAACAACATTATAAGCTAGCAGTTTTAAGTAGAGGGTATGGTCGTAAATCAAAGGGGTTGCTAATAGCTAAAAGTGCAACTACAGTAGAGGAATTAGGAGATGAGCCTTATCAAATTTATAAGAAATACCCAGCTATAACAATGGTTGTAGATGGTGATCGTAGAAACGGAATTGAGACTTTAGAACAACAAATTAAACCAGATGTTATTTTATTGGATGATGCTTATCAGCATAGAAAGGTAAAGCCAACCTTTGCTATTTTACTTACTGCTTATGGTAATTTGTATGTTGATGATTGGTATTTGCCAACAGGAAACTTGCGTGATGCAAAAAATGAAGCTAAAAGAGCAAATGTTATTATAGTAACAAAATGTCCGGCTACAATTAATAATGAAGAGTGTTTAAAAATAGAGGGTAAGCTAAAACTTAAAAAACACCAGCAATTATTGTTTGCAAGTTTAAGTTATGCGCAAGAACTAAAGGGGTTTACAGAGGGTTTAACTTTAACTAGCTTTAAAGGAAAAAAAATAACCTTGGTAACGGGTATTGCAAATCCAAAGCCTTTAGTAGATTTTTTAAATACTCAAGGCGTAGATTTTGAACATCTGGCATATAGTGATCATCATTTTTTTACTGCAGCAGAAATAGAAACTTTTGCTAGTAAAGAATTTGTATTAACTACAGAAAAAGATTTTGTACGACTAAAAGGAAAATTAAAAAACTTGTGTTACATAGAAGTGCAGCACAAAATTTTAGATAAAGGAAAAGATAAATTACTGTCTGCTATTAATAGCGTAATTAAGTAATTTTTTTGTTAAAAATATTCTCACCAATTTTTTGGTAGAAATAGTCTGGTTTAAAAGGTTTGGTAACAATATCATCACAGCCTGCAGCATAAAAATTTTCTACACTATCATCTAAAGATATTGCCGTAAGTGCAATAATAGGTATTTCAGAATCAAATTTTCTAATTTCTATAGTAGCTTCTACACCGCTAATGCCTGGCATATGAATATCCATTAAAATAGCATCGTAAGTGTTGTTCTGTGCAAGCTCTATTGCTTCTGTGCCGTTATTAGCTATGTCACTAACCATTCCTTTTTTAGAAAGCATTTTTTTTGTAATTACTTGATTTATTTTGTTGTCTTCAACAATAAGTAATTTTAAGCCTTCAAAAATAAATTCTTGCGGAATATATTCTTCTTCTGGATTTTCTGTGTTTTTATCTTTACAAATTAGGTCTATATCAAAGCTAAAAATAGATCCAACTCCTTTTGTACTTTCTAAATGAATAGTACTTCCAAAAAGTTTTAGTAGGTTTTTTACAATGGTTAAACCAAGTCCTGTGCCACCATATTCTCTATTTATTTGTATAGAGCCTTGCTCAAAACTATCAAAAATATTTTCTTGTAACTCATTAGATATTCCTATACCTGTGTCTTTTACTTCAAAAGAAATTGTACAAAGGTCTTCAACCTTCTTAATTTCATTAATAGTAACAAATACTTCTCCGTTTTTAGTAAACTTAATGGCGTTACCTATAAGGTTTATAAGTATTTGAGATATTTTTATAGGATCTCCTAAATGTGCTCTAGATATTTTTTTATCAATATTTAAACTAAGTTTAGTGTTGTTAGATTTTGCACTTTGCTGTAGTGAGTCTATTACGTCTTTAATTGTTTTTCTTAGGCTAAACTCTATCTGTAACGTCTCTAGTTTTTGAGCATCAATTTTATTTACCTGTAGTATGTCATTTATAAAGTTTAAAAGGTAGTCTCCAGAAAATTTTAAAGATTTTAAATGATCCTTTTGGCTTTCTGTTGGGTTTTCCTCAAGCAACAAATTAGTTAAACCAGTAACAGCATATAAAGGTGTGCGTAGTTCATGGCTTACTGTAGATAAGAAATTGGTTTTGGCTTCCATAGCTTTTACAGCATCATCCTTAGCAATTTCTAATTCTTTATTGGTTTGGTGTAGTATTTTATTTGTTTTTATTTTTATTTGATTATTTCTATATAAAGAAATAGCTAAAAGAGAAATAATTGCCAAAATAGCAAAGGCTACAATATTGGTGCTTTCAGACCTGTTTATAGATGCCTCTTGCTCTATGTTTTTTTCAAGTAGAGTTTTTACGTCTTCCTCTAACCCTTCTATATGTATATCATTTGCAGTTCTTTCTTTGGCTTTAGCATTAGTAATACTGTAGATAGAGTCTTTAATATGAATTAAATTCTTATTAAAAAGAAGAGAAGAGTTGTAGTCTTCAATGTCTTCATACGCCTTAGCTATTAGTGTATTAAATTCTAATAATTCATTTACAAAGCCATTTGCTTTTGCAATAGGTAAGCCTTCTAAGCAAAACTTAATACAATCTTCAGGATTATCTAAAGAATTAATATTAGCAAGGCCCAAGTAGCCTTGAGTGGTAAAATAGTCTTTTTCGTAAATGTCTGAGTTTACAACTAATGCATTATAAAACCTAGATGCTTTTAAAAAATTTGTTTTTTGAAAGTTGATGTTGGCCTGAGTTAATACTATGCGGTTAAGTAAATTACGATCATTACTTAGTTGTTTTGCTTCTACTAATTTTTCTTCAGCCTGAAAATTATTTTTATCTAAGTATAAATAAATTGCCTCAAGGTATTTGCTTTCACTAGACCCATAAGGATATGTAATACCTTTTAATAATACTTTGGTGCGTTCCCAATAAAATTTAGATCTAGGAACATTGTTAAGTTTTAAATATAAAAATGCATATTGATGAAAACAATCTATCTGACCTTTTTCATCTTCATTTTTTTCTGCGTATTCGGTAGCTTTTTGTATTGCTTCTAAGGCAGGTTTTGTGTTGTTCTGGTTCTTGTATTTTCGTGCAAGAGCAAAGTAGTAATCTAAATCTTTAAGCGCAGTTGGGGATTCTTGAGCAACTGCACAAGAAAACAGTAAGCAACTAAAAATAGCAGCAAGTACTGTTTTAAAAATTAGATTATGTTTTACTTTTTTCAAATATATTTTTTTTGAACCAACAAATTTATAAGGTCAATAATTCTACTGCTGTATCCAGACTCATTATCATACCAACCAATAACTTTCACCATTTTTCCAATTACTGAAGTCATCTGAGAATCAAACGTACAAGAATAAAAACTATTGTTTACATCAATAGAAACAATAGGATCTTCGGTGTAATGCATAATTTCTTTTAAGTCATTGGCTGATTGGTACTTAAAAGCATTATTTATTTCTTTTATAGATGTTTCTTTTTTTACGTTAAAAGTAATATCTGTTAAAGAACCGTTTGGTACAGGTACGCGTATACCGCAACCTCCAATAACATCTGCCAAATCTGGGAATATTTTGGTTAATGCTCTTGCTGCACCAGTTGTTGTAGGGATAATAGATTGCCCTGCTGCTCTTGCTCTACGTAAATCTCTGTGTGGTTGGTCATGCAGACTCTGGTCTGTGGTATAAGAGTGTATAGTTGTAATATACGCTTGCTCTATACCGCATAAATCATTAATAACCTTTACCATAGGAGCGGCATTATTTGTAGTACATGATGCATTGGAAATAATGTGATCTTCTGCAGTTATATCTGTGTGATTTATACCGTAAACAATCATTTTAATAGCGTTGTCTACTGGTGGAACAGATAATATAACTTTTTTAGCTCCGTTTTGTAAATGATAATTTAAATCTTCTTGCGTTTTAAATTTACCTGACGATTCTATAACCAAGTCAACATTACTAGCGTGCCAAGGAATATCTTTTGGAGTACTAGCATTTGTAAGGTTAATTACTTCATCATTTACAGTGATAGTACTTTCTGTATTAGAAATATTCTCATTAAAAATACCGTGTACACTATCATACTTTAATAGGTGAGCTAATGTTTTAGCATCTGCTAAATCATTTATAGCTACTACGTTTAAATTTGGGTATTGGTTTAGTAACCTAAATAACGTACGACCAATTCTGCCGAAGCCGTTAATACCAATGTTTATTTTTTTCATTTTAAATACGAAAAAATAATGCTTAGTTAAAAGCAGTCTTTAGCAAATTATAGGTAAGCTAAAGTTAGTTAATATGTTTGTGTGCTTTGTATGAAGATCTAACTAAGGCGCCACTTTCTACGTGTCTAAAGCCCATTTCTAATCCTAATTCTTCATACTTTTTAAACTGTTCTGGTAAAATAAACTCCTTAACAGGTAGGTGTTTTTTAGAAGGTTGTAAATATTGACCAATAGTTACAACATCTACATTTGCATCTCTAAGGTCTCTTAAAGTTTGTATAACTTCTTCTTCTTTTTCACCAAGACCAAGCATAATACCAGATTTAGTTCTTCTGGCACCGTTATCTTTTAAGTATCGTAATACATCTAAACTTCTTTCATATTTAGCTTGTATACGCACTTCTCTTGTTAGTCTTTTTACAGTTTCCATATTATGAGAAACTACTTCTGGAGCCACTTCAATAATACGATCTAAATGAGTGTTTATTCCTTGAAAATCTGGAATAAGAGTTTCTAAGGTAGTTTCAGGGTTCATTCTTCTTATGGCCTTAACAGTTTCTGCCCATATAATAGAACCCATATCTTTTAAATCGTCTCTGTCTACAGATGTAATAACAGCATGTTTAATGCTCATTATTTTAATAGAACGAGCTACTTTTTCTGGTTCTTCCCAATCTACATCTTCTGGTCTGCCTGTTTTTACACCGCAAAAACCACATGATCTTGTACATACGTTACCAAGAATCATAAATGTAGCTGTGCCTTCTCCCCAACATTCTCCCATATTAGGGCAACTACCAGAAGTACAAATAGTATTAAGGCTATACTTATCTACTAAGCCTCTTAATTGTGTGTACTTTTTACCAGTAGGTAGTTTTACTCGTAACCATTTTGGTTTTCCCTTAGGCGGTTTTACGTTATCTACAGTGTTAATACTCATAAAAATATTTTGTACAAATATACGAACAAAATAGCGTTACTTATAATAGAGTAGTGGTCAAGATTTACGTTTAGCTTTTATAATTTGTGCAAGTAGTTTTTTTGCTCTTAGTAGTTTTACTTTAACACTGTTTATAGGTTCGTTTAGCTCTGTGGCTATATCTGCGTAACTAAGTTCGTTAAAGTAGCGTAGGTTTATAATTTTTTGATATGCTGGTTTTAGCTTTTTTATGTCTTGCAGTAAATTTGCTAAATTTTGATCTATTATTAATTGATCTTCAATAGTGGGTGCATCGTCTAATACTTTTATAACATCATCATTGCCATAATTCATATTTTCTAATACACTACGTTTTCTTTTTCTAAATAAATCTACGTGTAAATTTTTACCAATTGTAATTAGCCAAGTTTTAAACTTATAGCTATCATCGTAAGTGTTTATTTTATCAAAAGCTTTAGAAAACGTTTGTATGGTAAGGTCTTCAGCATCATTCTCGTTCTCTGTTCTAACTAATAAAAAGCCATAAACATCGTTCCAGAAAGTGTCCAAAAGGTTGCTAAAAGCAATTTGGTTACCTGCTTTAGCTTTGGTTAGGTTAGAGATAAGTTCTTCTTCAGATAATTTCATAAAAAAAGGCAAATTTTCATTTGCCTATTGTATTTCTGTTGATGCCTCCATTTTGCAATCTTGCTCCGCAGGTAGTTTGCCGCACATACCGCAAGCTTGTCCGTCTTTATTTAAAAATGGACTTTGGCTAGCACACGTCCCTGCAAATTTGCCATCTTTCTTTGCCCAAATTTTAATTGCTATTCCTGCAAAACCAAGACTTAGAAGGCCTATGGTTATTAAAACTAGTTTCATAATTAAATTTTAAGCAAAGATACTAATTATAGCTTTTATATGTATACACTTTAACGTTAGTTTGCGTATGATATATTGGCTACAATATTTTCTACTGTAGGTGTTTTGTTACCACCTTTAGGTTCTATTGTAATGTAACCCATAGCATTTTCTCCGTAAGGTAATGCCAGTAATTTATCTTTATCACTAATGTCTTTAATAACACCAATGTTTATCATTTTACCATCTACTTCTGCCCACATTTGTAAACATTGATCTTCTGGTAAATTAGGTATGTTTTTAACGTTTATATATGATAGTTTTTTAACAGGATTTATATAAGCAACTGCTTTTAATTCTTTTGCTTTTGTGTTTCCTTTTACATTGTATCTTTTTGTTTTAGGGTTGTTAAGAACAATAAATTGGTTTCTAACATCCTCTAATTGCTGTTTCATATTGTCTTCAATAGTCTTCATTTTATTGTTAACAATAGTGTTTTCTTCTTGTAATGATTTATTCTGATTCCAGAAGA
This sequence comes from Cellulophaga sp., assembly GCF_039943695.1. Classification (NCBI taxonomy): domain Bacteria; kingdom Pseudomonadati; phylum Bacteroidota; class Flavobacteriia; order Flavobacteriales; family Flavobacteriaceae; genus Cellulophaga; species Cellulophaga sp. Next base: position 27,801 of record NZ_JBDVAA010000067.1, read on the forward strand.
AAAATGATGCAGCAGCAAAAAGAAAAGCTAAAGAACATGCAATACCTATATATCTATAGAATTTTTTGTTCGATTTTTTCTCTGCTTTTACTCTTTCTAAAATTTTATTTTTTAAACCATCAGGAGTGTCAATAGCATGCAGTTTTGCAAAAATCTCTAAATTTTCTTGCAATTCATTATACGTTTTACTTACCTCTGGGTGTATTGCTATGTAGCGTTCTACCTTAAGCGTTTCTTCTGTAGTAGTGGTGTCTAAAAGATACTTTTCTAGAAGGTCTGATTCTAAGAATTTTTTTATTTTATCTGTCATAACAAAAATGATATAAGTATTGTTAATGCGGTAGAACCGTATATTTTCTTTAATTCTCTAAGACCTATTTTTAATCTAGACTTAATAGTTCCTAAAGGGATATCTAATTCTTCACTAGCCTCTTGTTGGGTCATTCCCTCAAAAAATAAGGCTTCCAGTACAATTTTATATTTAGGTTCTAACTTGTGTAAGTTATCCTTAACATCCATTAATTCTGGCTTAGTGCTCTCTGTTCCTAAATTATATACGTCTGAAACGTCTATTTGGATTTCCTTATCTGATTTTGTGTTTACACTTCTAAGTTTATCTATAGCTGTGTTACGTGTAATTCTAAATAACCAAGTAAATAGTTTTGCTTTAGAAGAATCATAAGAGTCTGCTTTTTTCCAGATCTTCACAAAACTTTCTTGCAGCACATCTTGTGCTAAATCTTCGTCTCTAACAACTTTGTTAGCTACACCAAATAAAGTATCACCATAATGGTCGTACAATAAAGATATTGCTTTTTCATCCCTGTCTTGTAGTAATTCTACAATATGTTTTTCAAGTAGTGTACTCATTCTAGTTGTGTTACGCTATTTCTGTAAATTTTTTTTACACTGCGTCATCCAAATATACATTTGTTAACGTATATAGTTCAACGCAAGATTACAAAAATGATTGCGATAATTAAAATATTTACAACTTAAGTAGGCAGCTGGTTACTGCCACTTATTTTTGGTTAGTTTGGTTTGGTATAACCCCTGTTCCTTTATGGTTTCAGGGGTTATTTTATGATATTAACTTCTGCTTCAATACTAATGTTAAATCTCTTTAGTACAGTGTTTTGTATTTTTTTAGATAGCTCAAGAATGTCATTTCCTGTTGCGTTGCCATAGTTTACTAAAACCAAAGCTTGATTTTTATGAACGCCAGCATCACCAAATCTTTTTCCTTTAAATCCACATTGTTCTATAAGCCAGCCAGCTGGTATTTTGTACGTATTGTCTGGCAAGGCGTAAAACGGAGCTTCAGGATTATTTTGGCTAAAGTTATCAAAAATTAATTTGTCTACTATTGGGTTCTTAAAAAAGCTACCGCTATTACCAAGTTCTGCCGGGTTAGGTAGTTTACTTTGTCTAATAGTTATAACTGCATTAGAAACATCTTTAATAGTAGGTTGGTTTATATTATTTTTTAATAATTCTGCTTCAATAGCACCATAAGATATTTTTAAATTATGATCTTTTTTAGTCAGTTTTAAAACTACAGATGTAATAATGTATTTTCCTTTACCATCGTTTTTAAAAAAAGAATCTCTGTAGCCAAATTTGCATTCTTCTTTAGTAAAACTATGTATTTCTCCACTTTTAATATGTAGAGCTTCACAGCTTACAAAATTATCTTTTAACTCTACACCATAAGCTCCAATGTTTTGTATTGGAGCAGTGCCAGTATTACCCGGAATTAAAGACATATTTTCTAGTCCGCCATAATTACGGTCTAAAGACCAAAGTACAAGATTATGCCAATTTTCACCAGCCATAACATTTAGCCACACATTGTTGCTATCTTCCTTGCTAACCTCTATACCTTTAATTGCTATGTGTATTACTAGTGCATTTATATTAGTGGTGATAAGCATATTGCTACCACCACTAATAATAAACTTGTTAGGGTAATTGGTTAATGCTACTGCTTCTTGTAGTTCTGTTACAGATGTTACTGTACAGAAGTAAGATGCTTTTGCATCAATACCAAAAGTGTTGTATTCCTTTAATGATATGTTTTCTTTAATAATCATTAATCTTGGTATACAGCTAAAGCCTGTTTAATAATTTTAACAGCTCTTTTTAATCGTTCTTTGTCTAAAACGTATGCTATTCTAATTTGATTTTTTCCAAGACCTTTAGTAGCATAAAAACCAGCAGCAGGTGCAACCATCACAGTTTCGTTGTCAACATTAAAGTCTTCTAGTAGCCATTGTGCAAACTTATCAGCATCTTTAACAGGTAATTCTGCTATACAATAAAATGCGCCTTGTGGTTTTGCAACACGTACACCATTTACTTGCTCTAGTTCTGTTATTAGTATGTTTCTACGTTCTACATATTCTTCAATAACATCTGTAAAATAGCTATTAGGTGTGTCTAAAGCAGCTTCACTAGCAATTTGTGCATATGTAGGAGGTGATAGTCTTGCTTGTGCAAATTTAAGAGCTGTTTTTATAAGCTCTTTATTTTTAGATACTAAGCAACCAATACGTGCACCGCACATACTATACCTTTTAGAAACAGAATCTACAATTATAGCATTTTCTTCTAAGCCTTCTTCTTGTAAAATAGAGTAGTGCTCCTTACCGTCGTAAGTAAACTCTCTGTATACTTCATCTGCAATTAAAAACAGATTGTGTTTTTTTACAATTGCAGCTAATTTTTTAATTTCTTCTTTACTATATAAGTATCCTGTAGGGTTACCTGGGTTGCAAATTAATATTGCTTTTGTTTTTGGAGTAATTAATTTTTCAAACTCCTCTATTGCAGGTAGTGCAAAATTATCTTCTATTTTAGATACAACAGGAACCACATTTACACCAGCTGCAGTAGCAAATCCGTTGTAATTTGCATAAAATGGTTCTGGAATAATAATTTCATCATCTGCATCTGCAATACTACCCATTACAAAAGCTAAAGCCTCAGATCCACCGGTTGTTACAATTATTTCTTGTGCTGTAACATTTATATTTTGTTTTTTATAATAAGCAGCTATTTTTTCTCTGTATGTTTCAGATCCTTCAGTTCTGCTGTATGCAATAACATCTAGTGTGTTATTTTTTACTGCATCTAAAGCTACTTGTGGAGTTTTAATATCTGGCTGACCAATATTTAAATGAATAACATTTACTCCTCTTTTCTTTGCATCTTCTGCATAAGGTACCAATTTACGAATTGGTGATTCTGGCATTGCTAGCCCTTTTGTTGAAATTGATGGCATAAAAAATATTTTAGGCAAAAATGAGAAATACAAGCATAGAAAACAACAACCAAATACTTATTTTTCATCTATTTTAAGATTGAAAATAAGGGGTTTAACATTTTTTTTTGTATTTTAAGTGGGTATGAGCTGAAAATCAGTAATTATGATGCACAGGATCTTTATTTTTTGTCTGCTTTTTCCTTTTTTATCAGGAGCTCAAAATTTTGAGTTACCAGAAGGTAAAAAGTATGAGAAAATTAAGTTTAAATTAATTAACAACCTCATTGTTTTACCAGCAAAGATCAATGGTGCTCAATTTACTTTTATATTAGACACTGGTGTAAGTAAACCTATACTTTTTAATTTTTCTAATCAAGATTCAGTAGATATTAAAAACGTATCAGAAATTACTATTAAAGGTCTTGGTGGAGGTGAGCCAATAAAAGCTCTAAAATCTAAAGGAAACTTATTAGAGCTAAATTCGTTTAAAAACACCAATCAATTAGTTTATATTGTTTTGGAAAAAGATTTAAATTTTTCTCCAAAATTAGGTGTTCCTATACACGGTATTTTAGGGTATGATTTTTTTAAAAATCATATTGTAGAAATTAATTACACAAATACCTTTATTAAAGTTTACAACCCTAATACTTACAAGCAATCTAAAAATAAAAAAATAGAATATTTACCGCTAAGTTTAGAGCGTAAAAAAGCCTATATAGAAGCGGCTGCGTTATTAAAACAAAATACTGTACCTGTAAAATTGTTAATAGATACGGGTAGTAGTGATGCTGTTTGGCTTTTTGAAAATAAAGTAAAAGGTATTGCTGTGCAACATAAGTATTTTGAAGACTTTTTAGGAAAAGGATTAAGTGGTGATATTTATGGGAAAAGAACTAAGATAGATTATCTTAAATTGGGAAGTTATGTTATTAAAGATACAAAAACTGCTTTTCCGGATAGTACATCTATAAGGTATTTAGCTCAAAAAGGAGAACGTAATGGTAGTGTAGGCGGTGAGGTTTTAAAAAGGTTTAATTGGGTTATTGATTATCCTAATAAACAGGTTTCTTTCAAAAAAAATTCTAACTATAAAAAGCCTTTTTGGTTTAGAACTAGTGGTATGGCTTTACAACACGGAGGGATGCGTTATATTAAACAAAGTAAGCTAAAGCAGCAAAAAGGTTTTGGCGGAGTAAGTAAAAATGGTTCTGCGTCTAAAGTAACTGTTAGTTATGATAATGAGGTGGTTATAAGTTTAGTACCCCAAATAGTTGTGTCTGACCTTAGAGAGGGCAGTCCTGCAAAAGATGCTGGTTTAAAAGTTGGTGACGTTATTTTAGAGGTAAATAAAAAAGAAGCACATAAGTATAAGTTGCAAGAGCTTACGCATATGGTAGACGATATTCCAGGCAAAAAAGTAGTAGTTTTAATAGAGCGTAGGGGAGAAAGGCTACTCTTTAATTTGCGTATTAAAAACTTATTTAAATAAAAAAGCACCCAAAAAGGGTGCTTTTTATTTTTTGTGGTTTGTAGTAATTATTGTGCTACAGATTTAGCTTCTACAAGTTCACCTTTTATTTTTAAAACCTTAGTTGGTGTTTCTGCATTAGAAATAACAGTGATTGCTTTTCTAATAGGACCAGCAGGTCTTTTAGTGTCATATTTAACTTCAATTACACCAGTTTTTCCAGGCATAATAGGCTCTTTTGGTTTTTTAGGAATAGTACATCCACAGCTAGAGTTTACTTTGCTGATAATTAAAGGTGCATCTCCAGTATTTGTAAATTCAAAAACTCTTACACCATTACCACCACGTTCAACTTTTCCGTAGTCTACAGTTTCAGTTTTAAATTCAATTTTAGCCTTTTTGTCTTGTGCACTTAGGTTAAATGCTAGTAGGCCAACAAATAATACTAATACTATCTTTTTCATCATTTTGGGTTTTAATTAAGATCAAATATACTATTTACAATTTAACCTTTAAAAATTCTTTTGTTATGTAATAACGTTACTTATTTTTGTTTCGTATTTAAACACAGTAAAAATCCTTAATTTTTCTTTAAATTTGCAGGCTTTATTGTAAAAATTAAATACTCACACATAGAGTAATACAAAAACTATACCAAAGAATGGAACTTGCATCAAAATACGATTCTCAAAAATCTGAAAACCAGTGGTATGACTATTGGTTAAAACATAATTATTTTCATTCTACTCCAGATGAAAGAGAGCCATATACCATTGTAATACCGCCGCCAAACGTTACAGGAGTTTTGCATATGGGGCATATGTTAAATAACACTATACAAGATGTGTTAATACGTAGAGCGCGTTTGCAAGGTAAAAATGCTTGTTGGGTTCCTGGTACAGATCACGCCTCAATAGCAACAGAAGCTAAGGTTGTAGCAAAATTAAAAGAACAAGGAATTAATAAGGCAGACCTAAGCAGAGAAGAGTTTTTAAAACACGCTTGGGATTGGACAGATGAGTATGGAGGAGTTATTTTAGATCAACTTAAAAAGTTAGGGTGTTCTTGTGACTGGGACCGTACTTCTTTTACTATGGACGATCATATGTCAGCATCTGTAATTAAAGTTTTTGTTGATTTATATAACAAAGGAAAAATATATCGTGGCTACCGTATGGTAAACTGGGATCCGGAGGCACAAACTACATTGTCTGATGAGGAGGTAATTCATGAAGAAAAACAAGGAAACCTATATTACATCAATTATAAAATTGAAGGATCTGAAGACACGTTAACAATTGCAACTACCCGTCCAGAAACTATTTTTGGAGATACAGCAATTTGTATAAATCCTAATGACGAGCGTTTTACTCATTTAAAAGGTAAAAAAGCAATAGTGCCAATTGTAAATAGGGTTATACCTATTATAGAAGATGAGTATGTAGATCTTGAGTTTGGTACTGGATGCTTAAAAGTTACACCTGCACATGATGTAAACGATAAAAATTTAGGAGATAAGCATAACTTAGAGGTAGTAGATATTTTTAATGCAGATGCTACTTTAAATAGTTTTGGTCTACATTATGAGGGGAAAGATAGATTTGTTGTTCGTAAAGAAATTTCTAAAGAGTTAGAAGAAAAAGGTTTTTTAATAAAAACTGAACAACATTTAAACAAAGTGGGTACATCAGAGCGTACAAAGGCTGTTATAGAACCAAGGTTGTCTGACCAATGGTTTTTAAAAATGGAAGAATTGGCTAAGCCAGCTATAGAAGCTGTTCTTGGTGATGATGCAGAGGTTAAATTATTTCCTAAAAAGTTTGAAAACACATACCGTCACTGGATGGAGAATATTCGCGATTGGAATATTTCTCGTCAATTATGGTGGGGACAGCAAATACCTGCTTATTATTTTGGTGACGGTGCAGATGATTTTGTTGTAGCAGAAAATAAAGAAGATGCGTTAAAATTAGCCCAAGAAAAATCTGGTAATGCAGCATTAAAAGTTGAAGATCTTCGTCAGGATGAAGATGCACTAGATACTTGGTTTTCTTCTTGGTTATGGCCAATGAGTGTTTTTAATGGAATATTAGAGCCAGAAAATGAAGAAATTAAATATTATTATCCAACAAACGATTTAGTTACAGGTCCAGATATTTTATTCTTTTGGGTTGCCCGTATGATAGTTGCTGGGTATGAGTATAAAGATCAAAAACCTTTTGAAAATGTTTACTTAACTGGTCTGGTTAGGGATAAACAAAGGCGAAAAATGTCTAAATCTCTAGGTAATTCTCCAGATGCTTTAAAGTTAATTGAAGAGTATGGTGCAGATGGCGTTAGAGTAGGGCTTTTGTTAAGTGCTGCTGCAGGTAACGATCTAATGTTTGATGAGTCTCTTTGTCAGCAAGGAAAGAACTTTGCTAATAAAATTTGGAATGGCTTTAGATTGATAAAAGGTTGGGGAGTAGCAGATATTCCACAGCCAGAAGCGTCTAAAATAGGATTAGAGTGGTACAACGCTAAGTTTAATAAAACGTTGTTAGAGATTGAAGACCATTTTAGTAAGTATCGTATTTCTGATGCTTTAATGGCAATTTATAAACTAGTTTGGGACGATTATAGCTCTTGGTTGTTAGAAATTGTAAAACCTGCATACCAAAAGCCAATAGATAAAACAACCTACAATGCTCTAATTACAGTTTTTGAGCAAAATTTAAAGTTGTTGCATCCGTTTATGCCTTTCTTAACAGAGGAAGTTTGGCAGCATATAGAAGATCGTACACCAGAGCAAGCTTTAGTTGTTGCGCAATGGCCAAAACAACAAAAAGTAGATGAGACTATTATTGCTAATTTTGATTTTGCTGCTGAGGTTGTTTCTGGAGTTAGAACAATTAGGAAAAATAAAAATATTCCAATGAAAGAAGCTTTAGAGCTTTCTGTGTTAAATGCAGAAAATGTTTCTAAAGAATGGGATGTTGTTATTGCTAAATTAACCAATGTATCTTCAATTAACTATGCAGATGCTGCTGTGGATGGCGCACTTTCTTTTAGGGTAAAATCTAACGAATATTTTATTCCAATGGTTGGCGCTATAGATATAGAGGCAGAGATTAAAAAAATAGAAGAGGAGTTAAAATACACTAAAGGCTTTTTAATTTCTGTACAAAAAAAATTAAGTAATGAGCGTTTTGTAAATAATGCTCCAGACAAGGTTATAGGTGTAGAACGTAAGAAACAAGCAGACGCAGAAGCTAAAATAGAAACTTTAGAAAAGAGTTTAAAAGGTTTAAAATAAGCTTGTTATTTTGATAAATATGCAAAAAGCTACTCTGTTTTAGAGTAGCTTTTTTTGTTAAAAGTGTAATGTAAATCGTTTGGTTTTTTTTAGTAAATTTGAGTAAACCAGACATTTATGATTAGCTATACCACTGCTCTTTTGTACGCTATTCCGTTTTTTATGCTTTTAATGGCTATAGAAATAGCTTACGGATATTTTATTAAAAAACAAATGTATACAGTATTAGATACTGTTTCTAGTATAAGTTCTGGGTTTACAAATATTATAAAAGATTCTCTAGGGATAGGACTGTTAATTGTGTCTTATCCTTTTTTAGTTAAACACTTAGCACTATTTAATATTGGTAACTCTTGGGGTGTTTGGCTCATTGGCTTTTTATTTATTGATTTTGCTGGTTATTGGAATCATAGATTGAGTCATAAAATTAATATTTTTTGGAATCAACACGTAATTCATCATAGTAGTGAAGAGTTTAACTTGTCTTGTGCGTTACGTCAATCAATTTCTAATTTAATTGGTTACGTGCCTTTATTATTGCTTCCAGTAGCTATTTTGGGTGTTCCAGAGCAAGTAATTGCTGTTTTAGCGCCATTGCATTTGTTTGCTCAGTTTTGGTACCACACAAGGCATATAGGTAAGTTGGGATGGTTAGAGTATGTTATTGTAACGCCTTCTCAGCACAGAGTACATCATGCAATTAATTCAGAGTATATAGATAAAAATTTAGGTCAAATTTTTAGTTTCTGGGATCGTCTTTTTGGTACATTTCAAGAAGAGTTAGATGAAGTTCCGCCTCAATACGGAGTTTTAAAACCTGCTGCGACATGGAACCCTGTACATATAAATTTTCAGCATTTTTTGCGTTTAGCTAAAGATGCTTGGCATACAAAAAATGTGTGGGATAAAATTAGAATTTGGTTTATGCCAACAGGTTGGAGACCAAATGATGTTAAACAAAAGTATCCTATTGATATTATAGAAGATGTTTATACTTTTGATCGTTATGCAACTGAAGCTTCTAAGTTATTTAAGGGGTATGTTATTTTTCAAATGTTTGCTACTTTAGGACTAATGCTTTTTTTGTTTTATAATTTTGAAAGCATAGGTTTTACAGCAGCTTTGCTTTATGGAAGTTTTATTTTTGTTGGTATTTATGGGTATACTACCCTAATGGATAGAAAAAAATATGCATTAACTATTGAGGTAATTAGGAGTATGCTGGGTGTAGCCTATTTAATAATACAAAATGGTTGGTTTGGAATGCAAGTATATTTTAAGGGGGCAACAAGTGTTATGCTGAGCTATTTTTTAATAACTATAGCGGCAACAATATATTTTACATTGTTAGAAAAAGAATTTTTTAATAAAGAGGTTGTAGTCTAGTTATTCTTTAATTCTAATTTCTTTCTCTACTAATTTTATGTATTTTTTCATTGCCTGTTTAGGCGATAAGTTTTTAGCTTGTATTAAAGCATTTGCTTTAAAAGCATTAATAAGTGGAGTTCTACTTCCTGGATTGTCAAAGTTTTTATGAGCTATACGGTAGTAAGCATACAGCTTTAAAAGTAAATCTGCAGGCAAAGGTTCTGTATAGCTATTAACGTACTCTACAGTCTCTAAAAACTCTTTATGTAGCTCTTCATTAGTCATCCTGGCTTGGTAAGGTAGCAATACAAGTTTTTGCCCCAACAACTTTTTGGTTTAATTTAACAGTAACTACGGTATCTAGTGGTAGGTAAACATCTACTCTAGATCCAAATTTAATAAAACCAGCATCTTCACCTTGGTGTACACTATCGCCAACTTTAGCGTAGTTTACAATTCTTTTTGCCAATGCACCAGCAATTTGTCGGTATAAAATATCTCCAAATTTAGGAGTGTTTATTACAACTGTAGTACGTTCATTCTCTGTACTTGCTTTTGGGTGCCAAGCAACTAAATATTTTCCAGGGTGATACTTAGAATATTTTATAGAGCCAGAAGCTGCATACCTTGTAACATGTACATTAACTGGAGACATAAAAATAGAAATTTGCTTGCGCTTACCTTTAAAATATTCAGGTTCTTCTACTTCTTCAATAACAACAACTTTACCATCCACAGGGGCTAAAATGTCATCAAAAGTTTTAACTACTTTTCTTTTAGGGTTTCTAAAGAATTGTAATATCAATATTAAAAAAACTAATGCAGCAACTTGCAAACCTAATCTTAGCCAGTTTAATGTAACAAAATATTGAGCAGATATAACTGCTGCAGCTACTAAAATAAAGGTAATGATAATAATTTTTTGTCCCTCTTTATGAAACATGTGAAAATATAATTAATGTTAAAAATGCAAATGGTGCAGCAAAGACTAAACTGTCTAAACGATCCCAAATTCCTCCGTGTCCTGGTAATATTGCTCCGCTATCTTTTACTTTAGCTTTTCTTTTAAATTTAGATTCTATTAAATCGCCTAAATTACCTGTTACAACTATTACGGTTGCTAATATAAGCCATTGTACAATACTTAAATTAGTTTCAAAGATAGAAATAATATACGCAGCAATTAAGGCAAATACTAATCCGCCTGCTGCGCCTTCAATAGTTTTTTTAGGAGAAACCGAAGGAAAAAGTTTGTTACGTCCTAATTTACGGCCAACTAGGTAAGCAAAACTGTCATTTACCCAGATTAAAATAAAAATTCCCATAATTAATATTTTTTCAAAACCACCACCTCTGTAAGGTATCATAGTTAAAAAAATACATCCACCTCCTAAAAATAATAGTCCGGTTAGGAATTTCTCAATTGGAGAAAAAGTTTTTTCTTTTTTAGAGAGTAAAAAGTATAGTAGTAGAACGTCTGTTATTAAAGTTGCAATAAGTAGTAAATTAATAACCCATTCATCTTGTATAAAATAAATAAAAGTCCACCAAAGTGCTAAATAGGCAACAAATACATAGTAACCTTTTAATTTTACTATACGTTTATACTCAAATAAACAAGCTAAACCAAATGCCATAAATAAAAAATCGAATGCATCTGAGTTTAAAAATACAGCCGATAATAAAAGTAATACGTAAATAATACCTGTTATTGCTCTTTTATAAATTTCTTTCATACTTATAAATCTTCCATCAAGATAAGATATAAGTTTTTAGCTGTACTTCCGTAAGATAAAAAATCTTCTTCTTTTATATTAGACTGAAAATGTTTTATGGTGGTGATGTTTGCAGGGATTCTGCCTTGGTATTTCTTTTTTATGCTTTTTAAACCATCTCCTAAGCTCGCGGTAAGCTGACTTGTAGTTGCATAAACAATAAAATTGTCTGGTAGCTCGTTCATCTTTCTTTCTTTTAACTGATTAGAAGAAATTAAGATAGATCCGTTTTGAGCTATTAAATGCTCGCAGGTTGTAAAGAACACCGTACTTTTTTGAGCAGATTTAGAAAATGTAATATGCTCGTTAGTAAATTTTTTTTCTAATCTGTCATCTAAAGAAAAGAAAGAACTGTTTTGCCAGTCGTTCTCTTCCATTATATTTTTTAATGCAGATGAAATTTCGTCATTAGAATCGCAGTAAATAAATTTACCGCCATTTTTTTTAAAATATATGGTAAACTTTTCGTCTATAGGTAAATCCAGTTCTGGCATATGAACACCACGGTTTTCTGCGGGTACATCCGAACTCTTTTTTTTACTGGTTCCAAAAAGTTTACCAAATATGCTCATTAAAATTCTTAAAATTTATACTATATACGTACTATTCTTCCTCTGAAGACTTAGTAGTAGCGTCTTTTTTTGCTTCTTCCTCTGCATTTTCTCTAACATCTTTAGCAAAAGGTCTCTTTCCAAAAATCTTTTCTAAATCATCTTTAAAGATAACTTCTTTCTCTAATAAGCGTTCTGCTAGCTCTGTAAGCTTGTCTTTGTTTTTGTCTAAAAGCTCTATAGCTCTTACGTATTGCTCTTCTATTAATTTAGAAATTTCTTCATCAATAATACGAGCAGTTTCCTCACTGTATGGCTTAGAGAAACCATAAGAGTCATTACCTGAAGAATCGTAATACGTTAAGTTACCTATTTTGTCATTTAAACCATAAACAGTAACCATACCTCTTGCTTGCTTGGTTACTTTTTCTAAATCACTTAAAGCACCAGTAGATATTTTGTCAAAAATAACTTTTTCTGCAGCACGTCCACCAAGAGTAGCACACATTTCGTCTAGCATTTGCTCAGAACGAACAATTAAGCGCTCTTCTGGTAAATACCAAGCAGCTCCTAATGACTGTCCCCTAGGTACAATAGTAACTTTTACTAATGGCGCAGCATGCTCTAGCATCCAACTTACAGTTGCGTGGCCTGCTTCATGATAAGCAATAGTTTTCTTTTCTCCTGGAGTAATTATTTTGTTTTTCTTTTCTAAACCACCAACTATACGGTCAACAGCGTCTAAGAAATCTTGTTTATTAACAGCTTTTTTCTCTTTACGAGCAGCAATTAAAGCAGCTTCATTACAAACGTTAGCTATGTCTGCACCAGAAAAACCTGGAGTTTGCTTAGCTAGGAAATCTAAATCTAACGTTTCTGCCGTTTTAATTGGCTTAACGTGTACTTCAAAAATTTCTTTACGTTCTCTAATGTCTGGTAAGTCTACATAAATTTGTCTGTCAAAACGACCAGCTCTCATTAATGCTTTATCTAAAACGTCTGCACGGTTTGTTGCTGCCAATACAATAACATTTGTGTTGGTGCCAAAACCATCCATTTCTGTTAGTAATTGGTTTAATGTGTTTTCTCTTTCATCATTAGAACCTGTAACATTATTTTTTCCACGGGCTCTACCAATAGCATCAATCTCATCAATAAAAATAATTGCAGGAGACTTGTCTTTTGCTTGCTTAAATAAATCACGTACTCTAGATGCACCTACACCAACAAACATCTCTACAAAATCTGAACCAGATAAAGAGAAGAAAGGTACTTTAGCTTCACCAGCAACGGCTTTAGCTAATAATGTTTTACCTGTACCAGGAGGGCCTACTAATAAAGCTCCTTTTGGTATTTTACCACCTAAAGATGTATATTTTTCTGGGTTTTTTAAGAACTCAACAATTTCTTCAACTTCTTCTTTAGCACCTTCTAAACCAGCAACATCTTTAAAAGATGTACGTGTGTCTGTTTTTTCATCAAAGAGCTTTGCTTTAGATTTACCAATATTAAATATTTGGCCACCAGCACCGCCGCCGCTACCACCAGACATTCTACGCATCATAAATATCCAAATACCTATGATTAATACAAATGGTAGTAAAGTAAATAACAAGTTTTCAAACGTGTTAGATTCTTTTTCACTGTCTATAATTGTATCAACATTATTTAATGCTTTTGCATCTTTTACTTCTTTTTCAAAAATTTCTAAAGAAGCATAGTTTACAACATAGCTAGGAGACTCTGTTGGATTTAAAGAGAAACTAGGTTTAGAAACAGGCTTGTGAGAGTCCTTTTTTAAGGCTTCCTCTGTTAAGTATACCTTTGCATAACCTGCATTAGATATAATCATTACCTTTTTAACATCACCGTTTTTTATATATTCTAATAAATCTGATGTTGTTTTTTTACTAGTTGATGATAAACCATCACTACTTAAAAATTGAAATCCTATAATTATAACTACTAAAATACCATAAATCCACCATGAGTTAAATTTAGGTTTAGTAGGTTTTGTGCTATTATCTTTTGCCATTCTTATTATTTACTGGTTATAACTACTTTCTATTGCGGTAACTTTTGCGTCTCCCCAAAGGCCTTCTATGTCATAGAAATCTCTTATTTGTTTCTGGAAAACGTGTACTACAACATTAACGTAGTCTAGTAAAACCCATTCAGAATTATCTGTGCCTTCTACGTGCCAAGGTTTATCATGTATGGCTTTACTAACGGTTTTTTGGATTGAGCCTACTATTGCATTAACGTGCGTATTAGAGGTACCGTTGCAAACTATAAAATAGTCACAAACAGTATTTTCTATTTCTCTAAGGTCTAGTAAATTTATATCGTGCCCTTTTACTTCTTCAATTCCTTGTAAAATTAAAGCAATAAGTTCGTCTGCACTAGGTGTATTTTTTTGCATTCAAAAATTTTAGATTATACAAAGTTATTGTTTTTTTGTTTTTTTAACTATTGTTTTTAACATAAGATTGCAGAATATTATTATAATCTACATATGCAGATAATCAAACTTAATGCCACCAACTCTACAAATGAGTATTTAAAAGAGTTAATTGTGTCTACCTCATTAGACGATTTTACTGTGGTTGCGGCAGAAAAACAAATACAAGGTCGTGGACAAATGGGAACACAATGGCTTGCTGAACCTGGTAAAAACTTAACATTTAGTGTTTTAAAAAAAAGTGAAGGTTTAGAGGTTGCAGATCAATTTTTGTTAAATATGTGTGTTTCTTTAGCTGTTTTTGAGGCCTTAAAAGAATTAAATATACCAAATTTAGCTGTTAAGTGGCCTAACGACATTCTGTCAGCTAATTCTAAAATATGTGGAATTTTAATTGAAAATATACTGACTGGCAGTAAAATACAGTCATCTATTATAGGAATTGGGTTAAATGTAAATCAGCTAGAATTTAACAATTTGCCCAATGTATCTTCTTTAAAGTTACTTAAAGGAGAGACTTTTAATTTAGATGAAGTATTAAGTGGGATACTAAAAAAGTTGAAAAAGTATCTAACTGCAGATTATTTAAATAGTCCAGACGCATTACGTGCGTTATATCAGGAAATAATGTTTAGAGTAGATAAACCATCAACTTTTAAAAGTAAAGAAGGAGAGTTGTTTATGGGCTTTATAAAAGGAGTATCCTCTAGCGGAAGATTAATAGTTCTACTAGAGGATAATATTTTTAAAGAGTATAACTTAAAAGAAATACAATTACTTTATTAAATAACACTTAGGTTGTCTGATAAGGTATCTATAAATTTAGTAATAGGCCCTTTTATCATCATAGCCATCATTGCATTAAATTCGCCTTCAAAACAAAGAGTAACTTCTGTTTCTGCTGCTGCAATGCTATTAATATCTGCAGTTAAAGTAAACGGAAGTTTGTCACTAGCGGCTCCTAATATTATTTTATTATTAGGATGTTGCTCTTTTAGTTTTAAAACTATTTCTGGCATTCCTTTAAGAGCAAAAAGAAATTTATCTTCACTTAATGCCTCAAATTTACTAATGTTTTCTGGCATTAACTGTTCAAAGTTTTTAATATCAATTAAAAAATCAAAAATTTCTTTGTCGCTTTTATTTACTGTTTTTTTTGGAGCTTCTATGTGCATAATATTATGGTTTCCAAACTGCTGGGTTACTTTTCCACTGCAGTAATGTGTTTAATTGTTCTTCTTTAATGTAATTAGTGTCAGACGCCTGTTGTATTAAATTAGGGTAGTCACTAAGTGTGTGTAATTCTATATCCTCAGTTTTAAAGTTTTCGTCTGCAACATTAAATCCGTAGGTAAAAATAGCTACCATACCTTTAACATTTGCTCCGGCCTCTTTTAAAGCCTTAACAGCATTTAAACTACTTTTTCCGGTGCTAATTAAATCTTCAATAACCACAACGTTTTGGTTAGGAGATAATTGACCTTCTATTTGGTTTTGTCTTCCATGAGACTTTGGTTCTGGTCTAACATATACAAACGGAAGTCCTAAGTACTCAGCAACAAGCATACCAATACCAATAGCACCAGTAGCTACACCAGCAATAACGTCTGGTTTGCCGTATAGTTCTTCTACTTGCTTAGCCATTTCTTCTCGTATGTAGTTACGAATTATAGGATAAGATAGAATAATTCTATTATCACAATAAATTGGAGATTGCCATCCAGAAGCCCACGTAAAAGGATTTTCTGGTTTCAACTTAATTGCATTAATTTGCAATAGAAGTTCGGCTGTTTTTTTTGCAGTGTCTTTATTTAAAACCATAGCGCAAATGTATAAAGTTTTTGTGAATGAATTGCCCTTGATTTTGACAAATAAACTGTCAGATATAGCAGATAATAAATATTTTTTGTTAAATGAAGAGGCAATTAACGAGGCAATTAAGGCCTTGTCTAAGAATAAATTGCCAAAGGCATACATCTACCACCCTAATAAAGAGGAGATTTTAAAAAAATTCTCTAAAAAAATACCAATAGTGGTTGCTGGTGGTGGCGTTGTAACAAATAAAGAGGGTAAAGTACTTTTTATTTATAGAAATGACAAGTGGGATTTGCCTAAAGGTAAGCTAGATAAAGGCGAAACTATAGAGCAATGTGCTATTAGAGAGGTTGAAGAAGAAACAGGTGTGCAAGGTTTAAAAATTGAAAACTTGTTGAAGATTACCTACCATATTTTTAAGCGAAATGGGAAGTACAAGTTAAAAGAGGTGCATTGGTTTGCAATGAAAACCTCATATAAAGGAGAGCTTACTGGCCAGCTTGAAGAGGGTATAGAGAAGGTAAAATGGAAAGGCCCAAGCAAAATTGCCAAGGCCTTAGAAAATTCTTATGCTAATATTAAAATACTGTTTGAAGAGTAATTTTAATTACTCTTCAATAATTTATAAATAGGATATTGCAAATGCGCTTTTTCATAATGTGCAGATTTTTTGTGCAACCAGTCTAGTTGTGCATACCAATTGTTTGCAAAACCTTGATCTTCAGTTTTTATTTTGTCAAACTCTGCTTTAAGCGCCGGATTGTTTTTTAATAATTTAGCAGCTACGTCTTCAAAAACATAGGGAGAAAAACCTTCTTTTTGCTGTAAAATAGTGTCAAAAAAGTTCCAGTTAAAAAATGAGTCAACTGCTTCTGGCTCTAATGTTTCTAGTATGTAACGCAAACCTGGTTGGTTTGTGGGAACAAAATAATCGCCCTTTAAAAATTGTACATTTTGCATACTACTAGTAACAGTTGTGTTGTTGTGAGGGTAGTGACCTTCATAAGCAGATTTACGTGTTTGGTAGTCTTTAATCCTGTAAGATGCAACGTTTATAATGGTGTCTTTTTCTAGTTGGGTGTAGTTTATTTTGTTAACCTCTAAAAACGGAATCACTTTTTTCCAACCTTTAGGAATAATATATGCTTCTGGTATGGTAACAAACTTTGTAGGTTTTATGTAATTTTTATATTCTACCTCTTTTGTAAACGGTCTAGACCTGTCGTACTTTAGTCTTGTAAGTCCAGTAACTTCACTCTCTATAAAATCTGCCTCATACCCTTTAAAGTTTAGAGTAGATGTTTTAGTGGTGTCTATTGTGTATTGTATAGGGTAAGTTGTTTTTTCTTGGTCTGCTAAAAAAGCATTTGATCTTAATTCTTTTATTTTTTTATGATCTTTTTCAGATATGTCTATCATTTTTTGCATTAGATAATACGTACCCATAACTCGCTTTTTATAAGGTTTAAGCATATGGGTTTCTACCATTAACCCTAGGGTGTTCCAAAGCGTAGTATAACCGGTTGAGTATCTAGGATGGTCCATAAATTGAGAAAAACCTTTTTCAGGAACACTATTAAAAACGTTTACATATGGCGTTATAGGCCAATTAATTTCTTCTAGTGAAGTTTCTAAATTTGGCATCATCTCTGTATGAAGATAATTACCCAGATCGCCACCTAATTTATTATGTTGTGTAAATAAATGTGTTAATGTATATTGGTAATCGGCACCATTACTAACGTGGTTGTCAATAAAAATATCTGGTTTTGTTAAATGAAAAATCTCTGCAAAAGTTTTTGCATTCTTGGTATCGTTTTTTATAAAATCTCTGTTTAGGTCATAATTTTGCGCATTACCTCTAAACCCGTACTCTTTAGGTCCGTTTTGGTTGGTTCTAGATGTAGAGTTTCGATTTAGTGCGCCTCCAATGTTATAAATAGGAATGGTGGTTAATACTGTTTTTCTAGGAGCACTAATTTTATTTACTACTAAATCTCTAAAAAGGAGCATTGTAGCATCTATACCATCACTTTCACCAGGGTGAATACCGTTATTAATTAATATAACCGTTTTATCCTCTAACTTATTAAAATTAAATTCTCCATCAGGATTATAAGTTACTAAATGCAGAGGAAGGCCACTATTTGTTTCGCCAATAGTAAGCACGTTTATTTGTGGAAACTCACGAGCAAGTTCTAAATAAAAATCTATAACCTCTGTATAAGTAGGTGTTTCTAATCCGTTGCTAGTTTCAAAAAAAGTCTGAAAATCTTTCTCCTTGTCTTCTGGTTTATCGCTACAAGCAATAATGCATAGCAAGCTAAAAAGACCTATAATTTTTTTCATTTTAAAAATTGATTTTTTGGTTTAATAAGGGGTGGTTTTGTATTTATAAAACTCTAACTGTATCTGGTACTAAGCTGGTATAATCACCATTGTTTCTAATAACATCGCGCACAATAGATGAGCTTATATAAGATTTGCCAGAAGAAGTTAGTAAAAATACGGTTTCAATTTCTGATAATTTTCTGTTGGTGTGTGCAATGGCTTTTTCAAACTCAAAATCTGCAGGATTACGCAGACCACGTAAAATAAAATGAGCGTCTACTTTTTTGCAAAATTCTACCGTAAGCCCTTCATAGGTCATAACTTTTATTTTTGGCTCATCTTTAAAAGCTTCACTAATAAATTGCATACGTTGTTCTAGGGTAAACATGTATTTTTTATCAGCATTAATACCTATAGCAATAATTACTTCATCAAAAAGTGTAATACCTCTGTTAATAATATCTGTATGGCCTAAAGTTAAAGGGTCAAAAGACCCAGGGAATATGGCACGTTTCATAGTAGTGGTTTTTATTTTAATGTAAAAATGTATTAAGTTGTATAGCAGATTTTTACGAACGCTAAAGTTACTTAATTTATCTTAAAGCCTCTGTTATTGCACTCTCAAACAATTCTGGTAAAGATATTCCTGCTGCTGCTGCTTGCTGCGGTAAAATACTTTCTTCGGTTAGGCCAGGTGTAGTATTCATTTCTAACATATATGGCTCATTGTCTACAA
>NZ_JBDVAA010000068.1:0-3285 GCF_039943695.1 Cellulophaga sp.
AGGCTCAAACAGAAAGTTTAGATGCGCAAGAAACATTAAGTCAAAACACAGCTTTGGTAGAGCAGTTTGCACAATTAGCACCAATGGGTGTTAACCCTTATTTAACCGTTTTTTTAACATCGGTTTGCTCAAAAGTAGGTTTTCATAACGATTATGTAGGAACAAATCCTTTTTTTAGTAGTTGGATAGTTTTATGCATATTTGGTATACTATTTTTCTTTACATCATTAGTAGGTACAGTTTTTAAAACCAATAAAGCTACTGCTACTATTGGGTTAGCAGACACATACCTTTCAAACAAAGCAGCTTTAATAATTAATGCAATAGTTATTTTAGCTCCAACATTTATTTCTAATGACCCAGTACATAATGAAGTTGTTTACCAGGCAGGGTTTTTATCAATTAGTTTTAAAACGTTATTAATTTTAGGTGTCTCTTTATATTTTTTAGTAGTTGTAATGGCGTTTAAGTTTTTTATAGATATTCTAATTTTTTTATCACCAATACCATTTATAGATGCTGTTTTAGAGATTGCAAAAATTGCTATTGCAGCAATTTTTATAATTATTAGTATTGTTAGTCCTATAACTTCGGTCATTATAGCAGTTGTAATGTTTTTAATTTCTTTATTTTTTTATAAACGATCAATAAGGCTAATTAATAAAACAAAATATTTAATTGTTTATCCTATACTAAATATATTTAAAAGCAAAGAAACAAAGTTAACAGACGGGAAAAACTTATCAATTTTGGTTTTAACTAATACTAAAATTGGTAAACTAAAAAAAGGAATAATTGTAAGGTTACAAGAAACTGATGAAGGAATTAAACTGGTAAAAAACCGTTTTTTATTAGCTAACATTATCCAAGATATAGATTTAAGTAATTTTCACTTTAAACAAAATCATTTAGATATAATTATGTCTAATGAAGATGGTGCTAATTCTCTAGTTTTAAACAGAACTTATCATAAATACTTAAGTGAATTATCAGAGAAATACAACATAGAAATACGTAGTAAAAAAGAGCTTAATTTAAACCTGAAAATGGGTTTTATTAAAAAAATTAAAACCTTTTTTAATAAGAGTGATATAGCAGAGTTAAAATCTGTAGCCAAATAAATTATATTTATTCACAAACCCTATTTTATTTTTTAATGTAAAATCAAAAAATAAAACTAGATAAAATTAACATTGACTATTTAGTAAAACAAACTTTTGGTTTTTGCTTTCAACCAATACAACGGATTAAAAATAAAATTAGAACTATTTTTTTATAAAAAGATTTGGTGCATTTTATCTAAAAACTTCACCTTACTAAAAACACTATAGAAATTGTTTTATATTGTAGGAAAATTAATTAGTTTTTAAGGATAGAATATATGCAGGTAATAGAATACAATAAAAAAAAATTGGTTGAAAATGTAAAAATAAATTTTAAAGAAGTAATTAAAAAGTACAAGTTTTCAGTTAATCAAAACTTAGCAAAAAAAATAGACAATTCTAATGATACTTGTGTATATCTAGAAAATAGTTCATTAATTATCTGCTTAAATTTTAATGACTCTTATTCGTTTATAAACATTAGTCTTATATTTTATTTTAAAGAAAAGTCAGACTTTCTAGAACTTAAAGAGAAGCAAGCTCAATCCTTTTTAAAAATTGATGATAGTAGCTTAACAAAGTGGGTTTCTGATTATAATGATGTTAATAATAGTGCCTACAAGGAAGGTATTTATGAAATGAAATTAACAAACGATATGTTAATGCATCATTACAGTGAATTACTAAATGGGACTATGAATAAAAATGAATATTTAAAATTTAGCCATAAACCAAAAAAATGGTTTATTCTTTATTTTACAACCAGGTTACTAACAGCAGCTTCATTTGTTATTGCAGTTTCGGCGGGTAAAGAAAAGCTTTTTAGTATATATGAAGATGTATCAATTAAGGCAATTGTTATTTTATTATTCTTAAGTGGAATATCATATTACGTTTATTTAGTAATGTTAAAAAAAGTGGTTAAGACTAAATTTTATGATAAAAAAATAATAGAGTATCTAGAGCCTGTTGGCTATATAAATGCCATTGTATTTGCTTCTTTTTTTGCATACATACTTAATGATTCTAACAGTTTAAATAGTATTGCAATTTTAATTGTTTTAGGGGTCTTTTCTCTTTATGTTTTTTGCATCTTTAGATTATCGCAAATTAGAAAGTATTATTCTACATCTGTAAAGTAGACTTATACTTTTCTAAACCAATTCTTACTTATGAACTATAATGATTTTAAAAGTATTTCTTAAAAAACTTCTAATGAAGTACTTTTTGGTAGCTTATTGCATAGAGACTTGTGTAATGCTGAGCGCAGAGCCTATACAGAAGAAATACATAAAAGAGGTCTAGAGGAGCAATTAGCTGATGCAATAGAAGCTAATAATGCAAGAAAGGGAAGTGTAATAGACTCAGTTAAACAATTATCTAAGGAAGATTTGTTTAGCATAATACTTTACAATATGGATAGATTTGCAGAAGAAGAGTTAACTGTTTTTAAGGATGAAGCAGTAATAAGAGGTTTGCAAAACGAATTAACAGATGCTTTAAATGAAAAAGAAAAAAGCGATAAAGAGTTTCAGGATAAACTTGCAAATAGTTCTGATAACATTGTAGATCTGATAAATAACTTTCAGGAACATATGTTTGAAGTTGCACCAGGATTAAAAGAGAAAGTAGAAAAAGCAGAAAAGAAGTCTAAAGCCAACAGAATTGTTGGTATAGTATTATTACTTATAGGCCTATTATTGCTATATAAAGCAGGAAATAGTATAGTTTCTTTTAGTGTAACTGCTATAGGTGTTTTTTTATTTGTTAGAGGAGTTTTAAAGTAATTAACAGTCTTTTCTTTAATGAAAGGCAATTTACAATAAAGGAATAATGCTATTATTGATACTAGTTTAATTTATTATTAAATCTTTTATTTACGATACAGATTATTATAGCAAGGCAAGTTTGTTTAAAAAATAATATTAATAGTAATATATAAATACAATTATAATTTATATTGCGGTAATCTAAATATTTATTTAAAATGAAAAAAATCCTACTTACAGCACTTACAATATTTTTAGTTTCTTGTGCGGACAAAAAAGCAAAAACTGAAGAAACTAAAACTACAGAAGTTACTTCTAATAAAACGGAAGAAACCAATGCAAAACAAGAACCATCTAAACCTCTAAATAAAGAAATAAGTTTAGGAAGCTACACCGGAAAAATAAACAACAAT
>NZ_JBDVAA010000069.1:0-33566 GCF_039943695.1 Cellulophaga sp.
GCTTTAACTGATAGCGATTTAAGTGTTGAACTTAGCGGTGGACCATCTAAATTTTATGCTGGTAGCAAGGTAAAAGTAAAAAAAGGTCAGGGTATAAAAAAGTTAACTATTACCACTAATAAAAAACCAACTAAAGGCAAAGGCTATAAACTTGTTTTAAGTTTAAGAGATGTAAATGGCAATTGGAAAACTACACGTACAGGGCAGGTTATTAGCAACATAGAAATGGTTAAACAAGCTGTTTCATTTTCTAACAATGTAACGTTTTCTCCACTTTTGGCTACTAATATTGCTAGTAATTCAAAATACAATGTGCCTGTAAGTTACATTACAAAAGAACCAATATTTATACAAGCTGCCATTTGGGAGGGTGGTAAATGGTTAGCATCATCAGACCGTATAAAAGTTATGTCAGGGCAAGGAGAAAAGCAGTTACAAATAAATTATGAACAGGCCTTAGAGGGTAAAAATTATAAGTATTCAATCTCTTTTGGAGACAAAGAAGACTTTGACTCAAAATCATATGTAACTAAAGAAATTTCTGGAGTACAAATTACAAAAGCTACCAACCGTTTATCTATTGCAGAGATAAACGATAAAAGCATACAGGTATCTGTAAATAACACATCTAATATTTTAATTCTACCATCAGCTACTAATTATGATTATATAAAAATAATTACGTTAAAAGGGAAAACCGTTTCAGAGTCAAAAAACAGTAAATCTATTAATATAAAAAATCTTTCTAATGGTGGTTATTTTGCCATTACTAGCACAAACGAATATTACAAATTTGCAAAATTTTAAACATATGAAAAATAACATTTTGACGCTTATAAGCGTTACACTTTGTTCATTATGTTTTTCTCAGAATAATAGTGTACAAATAGATTTTACTACTCAAAAATTTATTGGAGATAAAAGTGAACTAAACAGAGAAAAATACTTTGCAATGCACGCGTCATATAATGATGGTGCTTTGGCTGAAGATCCCAATTATTTATTTAACGACTTAGGTATTAAATTTGGAAGAACATTTGCTGGGCCAGGGCCTTTTTCTAAATATAAAAAAGGAGATTTATCTGTAAATAATGCTACAAAATTAGCTATTGCAAATGCACAGAGGTTTAAACAAGCTCCTTTATTTGCTACACAAAAAACAACAGATTTAATTATTACAAATCACCCTAGAGATGCTTACAAACTAGGAATGAATTTTGAAAAAGCTGCTACTTTTAACGTTGCATACATTAAAAAAGCATATCCTATAATGCCTAAATATTATGAGGTTATGAACGAGCCTTTTGTACACGCAAAAGATTTTGTAGATAGTTATGACAAGACTCCTAAAGTAATTTTAGAAATGTCTAAATTTCATAAAATAGTAGCAGATAAAGTACACGCAGAAATTCCTAATATTATGGTTGGTGGTTATAGTGCTGCTTGGCCAGAATATGACAAAAATAACTTTGCTATTTGGAACACTAAAATGAAGGTTTTTATGGATACTGCTGGGGAAAGTATGCAGTTTTTTGCTACTCATATTTATGATGGCAGAAATGTAGAAGGCGACTTTAATTATAGGTCAGGGAGTAATTCTGAAGCAATATTAGACCTTATTGAGTCTTACGGTTACCAGAAATGGGGTGTTGTAAAACCTCATCTAATATCTGAATATGGTTACACTGCAAAAGGTTTACAAGGGCAACCTTATTCTGCTGCATTAAATGGTATTTGTTTAACATCATACAACAACATATTAATGTCTTTGTTAGACAAACCAGACAGGTTACTTAAAGCAGTACCATTTATTACAGGTAAAGCAACGTGGTTTTATAAAGATAGTAGAAACCCAGATGGTCATCCTTATCCTTGGGTAATACTACGTAAAGGAAAAAATGGGGCGTACAAATACACACATCTAAGAAAATTTTGGCAGCTTTGGAAAGGTGTGCAAGGCAAACGTATTTACGCAACTTCTAACAATCCAGACATACAAGTACACGCGTTTGCAAATAAAAATAAAGGCTATGTAGCATTAAATAATTTAGCTAATAATGCACAAACTATTAACTTAGATTATTTAAACACTAGTAATAAATTAGTAAGCAACTTAACTATAAAAAGGTCTTATAACAACAAAAATGGTATTCCAAAACTCGTTTTTTTTACTAATGAAAAAGCTGTAAAAGAACTAACTTTAAAACCTGGTGAAACTATTATTTTAGATTATGACTTAGCAGACTACACATTTTCTAATGTTATTAGAGAAAACAATTACTATTCTAAATTATGCCTACAGGAAATAAAAGCTAATACGCCATTAGTATTTACTGTAGATAATGTTACGGCAAATAACAAAGGTATAGCAACTATAAAAATGGGACTTGGAAGAGCTCATAATTTATCTAAAAAACCTATTGTTAAAGTAAATGGCGCTAAAATTACCGTGCCAAACAATTGGGCTGGGTATGACCAAGCTGGTAGAGAACAGTTTTTTGGTGTAATACCAATACCTACAGATATAAAAAACATAAAGAATGGGAAAAACATAATAGAGCTAACTTTTCCTGATTCTGGTGGCTATGTTAGCTCTGTAATTGTTAATGTAGAAAAATTTAAAAACTAATTTATGCAGCGTTATACAAAACTCTTACTAACTGGAATTTTATTTTCACTGACTATTGGTTGCCAACCCAAACAAAAAGAAATTGCTACCAATACCAAACCAAATGTAATTTTAGTAATTACAGATGATCAAGGCTATGGTGATATTGGTGCTCACGGAAATTCTATTATAAAAACACCTAATATAGACAGTTTATATTCTGAAAGTTATCACCTAACCAATTTTCATGTTAGTCCTACTTGCGCACCTACTCGCGCTTCTTTAATGACTGGCAGATATGCTAATAGTACAGGTGTGTGGCACACAGTAGGCGGTTGGTCCTTACTTAGGGAGCAAGAAAAAACTTTGGGTAATATGTTTGAAGAAGCTGGCTACATTACAGGTGGTTTTGGCAAATGGCATTTGGGTGACAACTACCCACATAGACCAGAAGATAAAGGTTTTAATGAAACAGTAATGCACGGTGGTGGTGGCGTACAACAAACTCCAGATTATTGGAACAATACTTATTTTAACGACACATACTTACATAACGGAAAACCAGAAAAATACAATGGTTATTGTACAGATGTGTTTTTTAAAGAGGCCATTAATTTTATAGAAAAAAGTAAAGACAAACCCTTTTTTTGCTACATAGCACCAAATGCGCCACACGGTCCTTACAATGTACCTAAAGCCTATTACGACATTTACAAAGGTTTAAACGATACCATATTAGCCGACACACAAAAGCGTTTTTATGGAATGATTACTAATATTGATGACAATTTTGGTAAGCTTAGAAATAAACTTAAAGAATTAAAGATTGCTGATAATACCATCTTAATTTTTATGACAGATAATGGCACATCTGCTGGTTACTACAATAAAAAAGGTAAAGTTACTGGGTATAATGCAGGTATGCGTGGTGCAAAAGGCAGCCATTATGATGGCGGACACAGAGTTCCGTTTTTTATTTATTGGAAAGACGGTAAAATAAGTACTGCAAAAGATATAAATACACTTACTGCGCAAATAGATATTTTACCAACACTAGCAGAATTGTGTAACATAGACTTGCCAAAAAATCATTTAGATATAGACGGACAAAGTTTGGTTGCTGTGCTAAAAGGAAAAGATACTTTAAACAATAGGCTTTTAATAACAGACTCACAACGTGTTCAAAATCCAGAAAAATGGAAAAGCTCTGCTGTAATGCAAAATAAATGGCGTTTAATTAATGGTAAAGAACTTTATGATATTAGCACAGATATTGGTCAGAAAAAAGATATTGCAGCTATTAACCAAGAAAAAGTTAAAGAAATGAGAGCCTTTTACAATAGTTGGTGGACACAAGTATCTAAAGACTTTGATAAAGAAATTTACTTTAAAATAGGTTCTAATAAAGAAAACCCTATTACACTAACTGCACATGATATACATGGTAAAGAAACTATGCAGCCTTGGAACCAAATACAAATTAGACAAGGTAAAGTTGGTGCTGGTTATTGGAGTGTAGATATTTTAGAAGATGGTAATTATGAGGTTTCATTAAGGAGGTACCCAAAAGAGTCTAACTTGGCTATTAACACCACTACTCCACCAATTACTACTAAAGAAATTGTTGGCTTGCAAAAAGATATTCCAGAAGGTAAAAACTTAAATTACAGTAAGGCTTCTATACAGTTTGAAAAACAAATAGTTTCTGAAATTGATGTAAAAGAGAATGATTTGTCAGCAAACTTCAATATCAATTTAAAAGCAGGAAAAACTAAGATGTATGCTAATTTTATTTCTGATAAAGGAGAAAAGAACGTGGCTTACTACGTTTATATTAAAAAGTTATAAGATGAAAAAAGTACTATTTTTATTAATGCTATTTACTGTAATTAGCAAAGCCCAAGAAAAACCAAATATTGTATTTATACTTACAGATGACCAATCTTATGATTTGCTTGGTTGTACTGGAAATACAATTGTAAAAACTCCAAACATAGATAAGCTAGCAGATAATGGTATATTATTTACCAATGCACACGTTACAAGTGCTATTTGTACACCAAGTAGAATTTCTATTTTATTAAGCCAGTATGAGCGTAAACATGGTGTAAATTTTAACTCTGGCACAAGTGTTTCAGATGTTGCTTGGCAAAATTCTTACCCTGTTGTTATGCGTAAAAACGGATATTACACAGGTTGGGTTGGCAAAAACCACGCTCCAATAGGTAAAGGTGGTTACCAAAGTGGATTAATGGAAAAAAGTTTTGACTATTGGTATGCTGGTCACGGGCATTTAGGTTTTTACCCTAAGGACAATCATGCTATTTTTAATGATGCTATAGCTTTTACGCAACCAGAAATTATTAATGAAGGTGTAGACGATTTTTTAGATCCAAATGCTCGTAAATTAAAAGGAGCGTTACATTTTTTAGAAAACATACCTGCAGATAAACCTTTTATACTTTCTATAAATTTTAATTTACCACACGGAGCAGGTACACGCTCTATGAAATTAAAAGATAATGATGACGATATATATAAAACCTTATATAGAGATTTAAACATTCCGTTACCCGATAATTATGTTGCAAAAAAAGACATTACCACACCTAAATTACCTGCTAGTCTATTGCATACAGAAGATAGGCAAACAGGATATGATTATGTAGATACTCCTACAGGTGTTAAAGAACGTTATATAAGAGAATTGGAGGCAATGACTGGTATAGACAGGCTAGTTGGTAATTTAATACAAAAATTAAAAAGTCTTAAGTTAGACAAGAATACTATTATCATTTTTACATCTGATCATGGTCTTTTTAGTGGGCAACAAGGGCTTGGAGGAAAAGCATTATGTTATGAGCAAACCACACACGTACCTATAATAGTATACAACCCAAAAGCAAAAAAAAAGCTAAAAGGGATTAAGAGTGATGCTTTGGTGCAATCTATAGACATTGCTCCTAGTATGCTTGCAATGGCTGGTATTTCTATTCCAAACACTTATCAAGGAAAAAATATAACTAGTCTTATTAATGGTTCTAAAGCAGAAGTTAGAAAATATGTTTTCACAGAAAATTTATGGTCTACTCATTTTGGAAACCCTAGGTGTGAAGCTGTACAAACTAAAGAATGGAAATACATTAGGTATTATAAAAACAATAATTTTTCTGCAACTAAAGAAATAGCATATGCTAAAGAGTTTAATATTCCTATAAACGAAATGTTGTATAAAATGCATGATCCGGGTATTGCTGTATATAGAAATTATATAGAGGCCCCTTTACAAGGAGAACAACCTGTGTATGAAGAATTGTACAACTTAAAAACAGATAGAGCAGAATTACATAACTTAATTGATAACCCTGAATACAGTTCCGTTTTAAAAAACCTTAAAGCCCAATGGAAAATAGAAATAACCCAAGCTAGAGGTTCTAAAAAAACAGAAGTTTATAGGTATACAAATGATATGTACCCAAGTGCTAAACACTAATAAAAAAGCTTGAGAAGGTTCTCAAGCTTTTTTTATTAATTACCTGCTTATAAACAATTAAGGTATTTTGCTTAGTGTTTTACTTAGCATTTTGTTCTTTTATTCTTTGCAGTTGTTTACTATTTAAACCTTGAGAGAAATAGACTTCGGGATCTAGCCACAGTTGCGTGTTTTTCATACTTGGATCGTTAATATCTAAACTTAAATCACAATCAAACCTACCTAAAATACTGTATGATTTATTTGCTGTACCCATATTTGTAAAATGCGACAACCCCCAAGTAATACCTCTACCATTACCGTTGCTATTAAAGGCATCTGCTACGTAAGATCCTGCGGCAGTTGGCATTAAACTTGTTACCGAAGCAATATCAAAATTAACACCATCTGCTGCATATTGAATGGTATTGTTTTCATTACCATCACGAATAACCAAAGCTGCAATTCCTTCTTTAAAAGGAAACAATGCTGTTTCATGACCTGAATTAAATAAAGGATTTAGAGAGTGCTTTGTAAAAGGTCCTAGCGGATGATCTGCAATTGCTAAACCGTTACCAACTAAATAATCTGGTCTGTCTCCGTAAGCTGATTTATAATACACATAAATTTTATTATTGTACACAAGTGGATAAGGATCATGAATTGAAAATTGATCCCAAGTTCCTGGTTCTCCGTTAGGAATAATAATCTTGTTTGCTGGTGTCCAAGGACCATTAGGTGAGTCTGAGTATGATACCGCTACAGGACAATGATCACCTTTTGTACCACTAGCCTCCATAAATGATTGATAGTATAAATAATATTTACCTTCCCATTTTAAAATATCGGTAGTGGCAACAGAGCGCCAACCTACTGCTGGCTTTTTTGGCCTTTTTATAGCAATACCTTGCTCTTGCCAAGTAAAACCATCTTCAGATGTTGCAAACCAAATATCACATAAGTCCCAATCTGTAGACGGAATTTCATCTGTTGCTTTATCTGCATTTTTAAAACCTACAGGTGGTACTTTAGTTTCTCTTTTTGTATACCACACATAATACTTTCCGTTTTCTTTTATAATTTTTGAAGGATCACGTCTTGAAATGGTTCCATCTCCTTCATTATAATCTAAGCCTTTTAGTTTGGTGTATTTAAAACTAGAGAACAACTCATTATCTTGTGGTCTAGGAGTTAAGTAATTATCATAAAGACGTTCCATTGCTTTACTTAAAGGCCTATTAGGTTTTGTTTTTGGAATATCCCACGGAAACCCTAAACTATTTTCTTCTGCATTTATTTCTGCTACAGCTTCTTCTTTTATTTCGCTTTTTTGTGACTGGCAAGCAGCTAACATAAAAACAAACAAACTAGTTTTTACTATTTGTTTTAATAAAGTACCATTCATCTTTTAATTGCTTTACATTATTTTAAATATGTATTCTTTTACAAAGAGTTATTTCTCTTTTGAGATTTTTAAAGGAATTTGAATATTGAATGAGTGTCTCACATTATTCACATCTATAGTATCTGCAGCACACAACAGCGCTAAAGGTTCTCCGTTTTCTAAATATACTTGAGGACGCTCTAGATGATCAAACTTTGTTTCTGTATCATCTTCCCAAACAACTGTTCTATCAGATATATTAAAATACTTGCCCTGCTCCCATTTTATTCCGTCTTCAGAATCATAATGCACTAAAGAAAAAACTCTTTTTTTATCTACTGTTTTAAACCTTTTTACAATAGCTCTGTATTTGCCATCTTGGTACCAGATATAAGGATCTTCTGCCGGAAAACGCTCTCCTTTAAAAACAAAAATAGGATCTGGATATTTTATAAAAGGTCCTGTTGGCGTATCTCCTATAGCTACCAAGTGTACTACCGGACCGCCAGATGGCAATTTATTTTTTTTACCTACCGCTTTGTATACCATTAAAATTTTACCGTTTGGCATTTTACAAACAGACGGGTTAGAAGTCATTAAGGCATCATATGCATTTATGTTGGGCGTAATATCTATAACAGGTTTATCTAATCTTTTCCAAGGTCCGTTTAAATTTTTAGCAACTGCAACACCTATTCTTTGGTTATTTCTATGTTTCCAATTAAGTTTAGGTTTGCCTGGTTTGCTAACAATTTTTTTATCACCTGTATTACCCATATAATATAAGTAGTAATTAGTATCTACTTTTATAATTGTAGGGTTATGCGTGGTACCACCATCCCAAAACTCTACTCCTCTATCTGCTAAGGCTACATTTTTAAATGTAAATGGTCCAAACGGAGATGGTGACGTTGCGTGGGCTATTTCTGAATAGTTTACCCATTCCCACCCTATATTTTTTTGCCATCTAGAGTAAAACATATGATACAAATTGTCTTCCCCTTTTATTAAACTACCTCCCCAAACACTTTTGCCTTCTTCTTTAAAAATTGATTTTTTTGATACTTTGCCAAATTCAATTTTAAAATTTTCTATTTTTTTTACAACTTCTTTTTTCTCTATTTTTTCTTTACAAGATAAAATTAGCAAGGCTAAAAAAAATGCTATTACTGTGCTTTTCATTATAAATTATTTTTCACAGTTATTACTGGTGACCAATTACTATCTCCGTTTTTATCTTTTCTTTTAATTTGAAGAAAATAAGTGTCTAACTTTTTAATTGGGATAGTCATCATACCTCTAGTGTATGTTGTAATTTTATGAAGCAATTTATCTTTACTAACACCGTAACGTACGGTGTAAGATTCATCATTTAACTCACCAGAATACCCAACTATTATATGATTATCTCTAATAAAAGTTTGCCAAACCACAGGTGGTAAACTTTTAGTGCTGTTTTTTAACTCTACGCTCTGTGGCAAACTTTCTCCTAAACTATTTACAGCTATTAGATTGGCTTTTATAACAGGTAATTGTAAATCTTTAACCTCAATAAAATTAGCAATTGTAGGTTCTGTTTTTACAGTTTCTCCTTTACTATTTTTATAACTAATAAAATATTCTTCTGCAGCAACCACTGTATTAAAATATACTCTTGTTTTATTTTTACCTGCTACTATAGATGTTACAGTTGGTTTTTCTGGTTTTTGCAAGGCTATCGTTTTTTCAAAGCGGGTATAACCATTACTACTTACCAAAGCAATGTGCATAACCACAGCTTTGTTTATACTTTTAGGTAGTTTTATTTGCCCTTCCCAAACAGCATCTTCTGGTTGCAACACAGGTAATTTTTTAGTCTCGCTACTTATAATTTTTCCGTTAGCATCTTTTAAATTCCATACCAAATCATAATTTACCATTGTAAAACTAGGGTAGTTATTTCTTTCCTTTATTGGAATAACTATAGCGGCCTTAGTCTTATTAAAAGATACTGTAATATCTTTAACCGGACTGTTTTCTTTTTGCATTCTTGTATAGAATCTTCGCTTTTGTCGCCAAGCATTTACAATTCCCCAAGTTCTGTTTTCTTCTTCACTAGTACCAATATAACCACTTCTATAATCGTTATATGTCCATAATGAAGCACCAATTACAAACTCATTTTTACCTCTTAAATTATCATTTAAATCTGATGCTTTTGGTAAATCTTCATCTAAAGAAGTAGATTTTAATCTATCTACTCCATATTCAGATAAAAATATAGCCTTATTGGGCCATTTGCTTCTTAATGTAGATATAACACTCTGTGCTGTACCTTGAAAAGAGTAATGATTGTGCATAATTAGATCTGTATTAGTATTAGGATCTGTATTAGGGTTAGCCTCTTTTCTTGCCCCTGTATTACTAACACATGTAACCGACCTGTGAGCATCTAACCCTCTCACATAATTCATCATCATAGTAGCATAAGTATTGTGACCTGTTAGCTCATTACCTACACTCCATCCTATTATACTTGGGCTGTTGCTATCTCTCTCTACCATTTCCTTAACCCAAGATTTTATTAATGGATAATTTGGTGCTGTAAATTCTGAATTATCTAAATCTCGTACGTTAACTTCTTCAAACAATAAAATCCCTTTTTCGTCACAACGTTCTATCAATTTTCTATTTTGCGTTCCGTGCATAATTCGCATAAAATTTGCACCAGCATTTTTCATTAAATCTACATCCGTGTTAATAATTTCTTGTGGTTCTGACGATCCCCAATATCTATGATCACTAACTCTGTTATAACCAGCTAAACGTACAGCTTCACCGTTTAGAATTAAGCTTTTATTTGTTAACTCTATTTTTCTAATACCAAACCTATCGTTTACAGTATGTACTTTTATACCTTTATCTAAAAGAGTATGTTGCATTTTGTACAAGTAAGGCCTATCAAAATGCCAAAGCTTAACATCTTTAGCCTTTAAAGAACTCTTTAAAACTAGTTCCTTAGTAGAGTTTGCTTTAACGGTTACTTTTTTAATTATTTCTTGCAGTTGTTTATCTCTATATATGTTGGTTTTAAAATCTAAAACTTTATCTACAGCACCGCTATTTTCTATTCTAATTTTTAACTCTAAACTTGCTGTTCCTTTTTCTAAATCTGGATCTGCATGTATATAATTATGTGTAATACGTACATCATTATTTTTTACCAAAGTAACATCTCTAATAATACCACCCCAGTTCCAGGTAGCACCAACTAATGTATTATTATTTGTTTCTACAGCTAAAACGTTAGGTTTGTTTAGCTCTATATTTTTAGTAACATCTATTTCAAACGGAGTAAAACCTCCTTGGTGTTCTCCTATAAATTTACCGTTGAGGTACACTTTTGCTATATGGTAAACACCATCAAACTTTAGTCTAATTTTTTCGTTTTCATCTAGTGTCCATTTATCAGGAGTTGTAAATGTTTTTCTGTACCAAGCTTTTCCTGTGTAGTTAGAAAAATCGTTAATCATTCCGTAATGTCCTGGCACTTTTAAATTGCACCAATCTGTATCATCAAAATTGTTTAAATAAACAGTTTTCTTTTCTTTCTCTGCTTTAATTATTTTTTCTTTAGATACTGGCCTAAAAAGAACAGCGTCTGCTGTGACTGATACACCATATACATCTGAGGTAATTTCTACACTATTTTCTTTATCTTTTTCAAAAGTAAAAATACCTAAGCTTAACCACTCGTCACAACGATTACGCTGATTAAAATACTGTGTATCTATACCATTAGCGTGTTGTATATTAACTTTAGTATTTACATTGCTAGCAAACGGAAAACGCACAAATGCTTCATAATAACCAGATGCGGATAAATTTGGAGTGTAAGTTACACTAGACTTATCTGTATTATCCTTATAAAAATGTTTTAAGTAGTTATCCTTATAAAAGCCAGAACCTCTTTCTTCTACATTAGTAGTTGTCCATTTTCCTTGTACTTTTATTTGATTGGCATTTAGATTGTCTACAATAACATCTGTACTGCCGGCTTTTATGTTATTGTAATTAGAACCTTCTCCATAAATAGCATTAAACTTCCAGTTGCCATTTAAAGTCATTATTTGTTCTGATTTGTTATTCTTCATTTTTTCTTGAGAAAACCCAAGAGCCATAAACAACAACACAATAATAAATAGCTTATTTTTTATAATTACATACATAAAATTTCAAATATTGAAGCTGGCACATCTTTAGAAGGATGCATTACTTCTATTACTAATTCTGTTATTTTTATAGGACTTTTAAAGTGTATGGAATTTATGGTTTGATAGTTATTTTTTTTATCTGCCAACACTTTACCATTTTGATCTTTAATTTTATAATTACGCACACAAAAAGGAATTACATCTTCTGGGTGCCCCATTAATGTAGACTCCATTGGATGATCATAATCTGTATCAAAAAAGAGCTTAATTTCCTTAACCTCTACCTCTTTACCCCAATTAATGTTTATTGTAGGTTTGTTGTCTTTTAAACTAGCAACCCAAGCATTTGTACCTCCCCAAGGCCTAACATAACCATTACTGCTATTTTCTACATTAAAAGCCTTAATAGCTGGGGAAATTGTCATTGCTATATTTTTACCCTTTGGTCTACGCTGAGGTATCCAAAACTCAAACGTATCTACACCTAAATCTAATGGTGGTGTTTGCTTACCCGTATTTGAAACTGCTTTATTTGTACCATTAAAAACAGATAGTACGCCCGTAAATCTTTTGTTACTGTTCTTTAGACTTATTTTATCATTCTTTAAAAAAGTTACAAATGCATATTGATTTACTTTAAAAGTAGATTTGAAAGAAATTGTTACTTTTTGTTCCCCTTTTTTAAGCTGAAATTTATGCGTTTCTAAAATTAAATCTGGGGTATAATTTTTTATATTTTCTGATGAACGAAGTTGTACTTCTAAAACTGTATCTTCTTCTGTATTTACTTCTACAACAAACTCATAAGCTGTATTTGCTTGTAAAGGCAATAATTGTGCTGCTGCAGTTTTTAAACTTAACCATTCACCATCAAACAAAATAGTGTTTAATTCTAATACAGATGAAGATGTTACTTTTGCAGAGTTTACTAAATTACTGTTCTTTTCTAGTGGAATATTAGGTATACTTTGTCCGGCAATATTTAATTTATTCTGTAGCACTTTTAAATAATTATCTTCTAAAATATGTTTAGGAAGTATATTGTTAGTAAAACACATATGCGCTGCCATACCTACAGCTTGTGCACAAAAACCTGTTGTTGCCATTACACGTGTAGAACCAAAAGCAACGTGACTAGCACTAATTATTCTGCCTGCAAAAAAAAGATTTTCAATTTCATTACCAATAAAAGAACGATACGGAATTTGATAAATACCCTTAGAGTGCCATTGTGTACAACCAGATAATTTACTGTATATACCATCTGCAGGGTGTAAATCTATTGCCCAACCACCAAAAGCAATAGCATCATAAAACGTTTTTTGTTGTATTACATCTTGCTGTTTTAGCATATACATACCTTTAAAACGACGACTTTCTCGTTTGCCAGGTACAGTCCCTACCCATTCTAATGTATGGTTTTCTACACCATCAAACT
Organism: Cellulophaga sp.; assembly: GCF_039943695.1. Lineage (NCBI taxonomy): Bacteria > Pseudomonadati > Bacteroidota > Flavobacteriia > Flavobacteriales > Flavobacteriaceae > Cellulophaga > Cellulophaga sp. The sequence continues at coordinate 13,096 of NZ_JBDVAA010000069.1, forward strand.
CACCCGAATTTTTAATAAAATCCCAAACACCATATATTACTTTCCAAAGTTCATATTTTATTTCCTCTGTGTCATAAATTGTATCTTTTCTTCCTCCATACTCAAACCACCAAAAACGACAACCTTTATCATCTTTACCTATTGCTTTATACCTTGGAATTTCTGTAATGTCTTTTAATGCAAAAGCTGGTGGTTTATAAGTTACAGGGAAATTTTCTTGCTTACTATAAAAGTACATTGAGTGTCCTAATAACTCCCCATAAGAAGTATCTGGCGCAAATAATTCTCCAAATTCTTCTTTGGTTTCTGCTCCCATTCTAAATGGCGCACCTGCTTTAAAAGCAACAATACCGTCACCAGATGCATCACAAAATAAAGGCGCACTAATTATATATGTTATTGAGTTTTGACTACAAAACCCTATTACACTATCTATTTTTTTTTCGTTTAACTTTTTAATGTCATAAATGCTGGTATTTAGTAAAAGCGTAATATTATCTTCAACTAGTACTTTTTCTAGTAAAATGGTATCAAAAATAACAGCATTACCTTCTTTATTTCTGTATAAATTCTCAACAAGAATTTCATCTATAACTCCACCTTCTCTTGCCCATCTGTTGTTATTACCCATATGAGAAGTTGCACCTAAAATCCAAAGTCTAATTTCTGATGAGGCATTACCTCCCAAAACAGGTCTGTCTTGTACTAATATTGTTTTAGTTCCTTGCCTTGCTGCTGTAATTGCAGCGCAAACACCAGCTATACCTCCACCAACTATAACAAAATCTGTATTTAGCTTAATAGTTTTATTGTCTCTTTTTTGCGGACTATAATTTTCTACCAACATAACAAATACTACTATTTAAGATTTTTATAAATAATTAAACTTCCAAGAATACCAACCAAAAGTCCAATTGAGCCAACAAAAAAAGCTCCTGTTGCTGCTAAAAACGATAAGGTTAAAATAATTAAGCCTGTTAAAGCAATTCCTATACCTATTACACGAGCTCCTTTTTTATTTTGAGTACTTGTACTATCTGTTTCTGTAGTAGTTTTTAATTCTATTAAAGCTTTATATTCTTGGTACTTTAAATTTTTTACAGGTTTTAACATAAAGTATATTTCACATGCAATTAATAAAATTATTGGTACGGCAACACCTAGTAGCATTTCTAATGCTCTGTCTAATTTTAAATTGAATAATAAGGGCGAAAAAAACTTGAAAAACACATTTATAAAAAGTGAAATTATTGTTATCGATAAAATAGTAAACCCTGTTTGATTTTTTGAGAACAAAGCCCAAATAGGAGGTAAAAACATAGCTCCTCCTGTTAGAGCGGCTAAAGACATAACTACCTCTACAATACCTCCAAAATACGGAACCATCAAGGCTATAATTATAGTAATGACCCCAAGTAAAACTGTAGCCAACTTACCAATTTTTACTAATTTACGCTCTGGTGTATTAGGTTTAAAATGCTTGTAAATATCATTAGTTAATACTCCTGCAGATATATTTAAGGTTGTGTTTACAGAACTAGATGTTGCAAAAATCATTCCCCCTAACATTAACCCTAACATACCTACTGGCAAAACTTCTTTGCACATTAGCAAATAAGCACCTTCATTTTCTAAACCATTTAAATTAGGGTTTAACACGCGGTAAACCATAGGCGGCAACATCCAAATTAACGGACAAACAGCATATAAAACGCCAAATAACCAACCTACTTTTTTTGCGTCTTTAGAAGTAGAAACACTTGTATAGCGCTGAACATAAGCCCAGTTACCTGCTATAAAAAACAAATTATACAATCCAAACGCTACTAAAAACAAAGGAGAGTACTCAGTATTAACAAACTGAAAAAAAGTATCAGGAGCTTTAGATATAAAAGCCTCTATACCTCCTATTTTATCAAAAGAAAGAGGTACAACAATTAGTACAACTGCCGTTAAAACCACAAACTGCAACACATCTGTAACTATTACCGCCCATAAACCACCCACGGTGGTGTATATTAAAATTAAAATACCTAAACCTACAATACTGGCTACTATGGGTGTTCCTGTAGAAACTTCTACAATTTTAGCAACAGGGTATAAAAAAGCTCCCATTGTAAAAATAGATATTAGTAAAAACAAGTAAGTGTATGTACGCTGTGTTTTATAACCTAACCTATCTGTAATAAACTGTGCTGCAGTTATAGCTTTTGTTTTTTGCCATTTTGGTGCTATTACAAAACCTATTATTAAACCAGATATACACATTGTCCACTGTATAGAAATTGCTACCCAACCACTACTATATGCTATGGCTCCCCATACAACAAATGTACCCGCAGAAAAGAAACTCATAAATAAAGACAAGCCACTCATCCACCAAGGTAAAGCACCGCCTGCAGAAAAATAAGACTTCATATTTTTACCTGTTTTAGAAAAACTCATTCCGCAGATAAAAATTAACAAGACAAATATAAATATGACAGATACGTCTGTAATTCCCATAAAAAAAATTAAAGTTGAATGTCAATTTATGACAAATATTACTACAAAAATTATCTATGTTAATTTATAGCCATCGGAAACGCTCTCGGGAGCATTATTTTTTTCGGAAACGTTTCCGAATTTGCCGAAAACTTTTATTTATATTAATATTACTGTATGAAGCATATAACAATAAAAGATGTTGCTAAAAAGCTAAATGTATCTATATCTACGGTTTCTAGAGCTTTTAATAATAAGTATGATATTAATGAGGAGACTAAGCAAAGAATATTAAAAACTGCCAATGAACTTGGATACAAGCCCAATCCTATAGCTAAAAAATTAAGTCAGCAGCGATCCTTTACTGTAGGCATTATAGTTCCTGAGTTTAGTAATAATTTTTTTCCTGAAGTAATGTTGGGTGCTCAGGAAGTATTGTTAAAAGAAGGGTATCAGGCATTAATAATGCAGTCTAACCATTCTTGGGAAGTTGAAAAGAAAAATGTAGAAACACTGGTTAATAATATGGTTGATGGTTTAATAATTTCATTAACATCAGAAAATAAAAATAATGCCTATTATAACGATTTAATAAAACAAAATATACCTATTGTATTCTTTAATCGTACTGTAGATCAAATTAAAGCATCTAAAGTTTTATTTGATGATTATAAATGGGCAATGTTTGCAACAGAACACTTAATAGTACAAGGATACAAAAACATTATACATTTAGAAGGAGACAAAAACCTTACGTTAACTAAAAACCGATTAAGAGGCTTTACAGATGCACATAAAAAGTATAAACTTGCTGTTGGTAAAATTATTCCCTGCGGATTTAAAATGGAAGATGGTGAGCGTGTTGCCCAAGAAATAATTGATAATAATGAGGTTCCAAGAGCTATTTTTGCTGCTAATGATTCTTCTGCTGTTGGCGCAATTAGTGTTTTTAAAAAAAATGGATATTCTATTCCTAAAGACATTGCCATTGTTGGTTTTACAGAATCAAATCTTGCAAAACATACAACACCAACACTAACGTCTGTAGAACAACCTACTAATGATATTGGACAAACTGCAGCTAAGTTATTACTAGAGCAAATAAATACTAAGGGATTATTTGTGCCACAAACTATTGTGTTAAACGGAAGACTAAATATTAGAGACTCGTCTGTTAAAATTATTTGATAAGAAAAAGCCTTAGAATACTTTAAAGCTTTTAATTTATAATCATTTTATAACTTTTATTGTCTTATAATTAGTGAGTCTTTTATTGTAATACCTTCTTTAGGTGCATTATATTCAGATTCGTGTAAATTAAAAACAGGCAATACTTTATTTAATTTATCTCTTTCTAATCTGTGTTCAGGAGATACTAAACTCCATTCTTTTATTTTTTTAAAACTGATTAAATCTTTAGGATTACTACTAACATCCCACCAAGTATTATTACCATCTTTTAATACTAGATTGCCTCGTATAATTTGCTTTTCTTTATGGTAACCATATATCCATTCCCTATGGTTTGGTTTCTCTGTTGTTAAAAAAGGCAATAAACTTTCTCCGTTTACCTCATAACTATCAGGAATTTTAACGTTTGCTATATCTGCAATTGTTGGTAACATATCAGACATATTTACCAATACATTTTGCAAACCTTTTTTAGTCATATTTAATCCTGGTGCGTATATAATAAGTGGCACGTGTGTTCCTTTTTGCGATACAGGGCTAGATTTACCGTAGCCACTTGTACCATTGTCTGCACAGAAAATAAAAATAGTATTATTCTCTATTCCCATTTCTTTCAATTTTTTCATATACAACCAAACTTGGTAGTCTAAGTAATTAATATGGTTATGTATACCATCTTCTGTAATTGTTTTATGAGTATTATAAACACCATTGTCTCCTGTAACATAAGGTTTTATTTTACTATATTTTTTACCATCCCAATTTACAATTGGTGTACCTGGCCACTTATTACCTTCTTCTGGGTTTAAAAAATCCATTGCATCATGACCTAAATGACTTGTATGATAAATAAAAAAAGGCTTGTCCTCTTTTTGCTTACGTTCCATAAAATCAAAAATGAAATTTAATTCTACATCTGGACCAAAAGTATTTAACCCAAAAGTATCTTTAGCTGCTTTGTTATTAGGCCACCATTCTAAAGCTTTAGATGCTCTAGGATGATTTAATAATTGTACGTGTGGTTTCCAGTACCAACCAGATTGTACATAAGAGGAAACTTCTTTTCCTGTATCTGCGTTTAATATTTTTTTAGCACCATTTACTTTTTTTGTTTCTAGCCTAAAATCTGTAGTGTGTATTGCCTTATTGTAAGACCCTTCGCCTGGTGTAAAACAGCCTTCATCAAACTTAAAACCTTCTGTTTTCATTTGTGTTTTGCCTGCCCAATAAGTTGCATATCCTCCTTTTTTAGCTACAACTTCTAAACTATAAGGAGAACTATCATATAAATTCCAACTTCCTTTTCTGTCTGGTGCCTTTCCTTTATCACTATTATGCCACCATTTGTGTCTATGAGCATATCTGCCTGTCATCATCATAGCTCTACTGGGAGAACAAATTGTGGCTGCCCAAGCTGTTTTTACGTAAACACCTTTTTTAGCTAATTTATTTAAAACAGGAGTTTTTGCCCTGTACTTTTTATCTGATGTATCTCCTCCTTTTAAATTTCCTCCCTTAGGTAAACTCCATACTGTTGACCCATAAATAGGTAATTCTCTGGCGCTAATATCATCTGCGTATAGCAAAATAATGTTAGGCTTATTTTGAGCTATACTGTTATTTACAAAAGTAAATAAGCATAATATAGATAGACTTTTTAATACGTTTGCTTTCATAGTTTTATTTTATTAACCAAGGTTCTTTACTGTTATTTAAGTATGTAATAAACCAACCTGAACCCCAACCTGCACTCCAAAGAACATTTTCATTATAAGGGTCTGGCTTAACATCTACCATTTTATTAGGTTGCCCTAAGCCTTTATTTATTTTTTTCCAACTATTAGCGCCATCCTCGGACAAATAAATTCCTGGGTTTTTAAAATTATCAATTAAATTATTTGCTTGTCCGACAACACTAATTACTATAATGTCTTCATTTACAGGAGACGTTTCTACCTGCCAAACAAAAGGAGCTTTAAATATCTTTAACCAACTTTTACCGTTATTCTTAGACATCCAAACACCACCTTCTTCATAACTTCCAGAGCGTCTTCCGGCAGCTATATATATGTTATGGCTATTACGATCTATAAAAACATTATTTACAGCTTTTATTTGTGACGGAATTTTATGTTTTTCCCAACTACTTCCTCTATTTTTAGATATATACAAACCACCATTATCATCATTACAAGCAGCATATAAAATATTAGAATTTATAGGATCCATTTTTATTCTACGTACACTAGCATTTTTACGAAAACCATTATTGCTTAATTCCCAAGTATAACCGCCATCAAAAGAACGATAAAAACCATACCCACCTTTAGTGAGCTTGGGTGCTTTACTTCCAACCTCTGAAATTGGTTTTTTAATTGCACAGAAATACATATTCTCTGGAGTTACAGGATCTATAGTTAAGGAGTATTGCATTGCCAAGCCCTCCCATGAATTGTTATCTACATCAAAAATTGTGGCTATATTTTTCCAAGTTTTACCACCATCATTTGTTCTTCTTAATTTACCTCTATGCTCTTGCCTCCAAGCTAATGAGTAAATTATATTTGTATTTTTGGGGTGTACAGCCATTGTAGATGTAGAGTGTTGACCATGCATTCTATTATGGTCATGAACTTGCCCGTCTATTTGTTCTACAGCTACAGCCTGTTTGTTTGGCCAATTACCTAAAGTTGTGGTTTGCCATAAACCGTGTTCACCACTTGCTAGTAATCTTCTGTTTGGTATTCCTGTTTCTAACAACATAAATCTTCCTGGTAAATTACTATCTCCACGTCCTATCCATTTATTACTTCCTTTAGATGTCTCATAATCATCAATCTGATGCCAAGTTTTGCCGTTATCTACAGATTTTAGTGTCTGTTGGTCTATACCTATAAAAACTTCTCCTTTATTATTAATTGCCAACATACGGTTGCCCGAAATTTCTGCATGGTTATTCATATATCTTTGCAGGTGTGCAAATGTTACATTTGCACCCATAGGGTTGTTTCTACTTTGCCAATATGCTGTATCTTTTTTTGACAACCAGTAAGTTCCTTGTCTTGCACAAGCAAACCAAGTTTTACCACCGTTTTCAGTTTTCCAAAGGTCTCCTGCCCCAAAAGATTTATCATGCTTTTTATTAAAAGAAACATAAATTTCATTTTTATTTAAAGGATTAACAACTAACCTATTAAACACAGGTAAAATTTTATTAGGCAAAACTGTAAATTTAGACTTAGCCTCATTTTTTGTGATACCAAACCAAAAACCAATTGTTTTATAATACCTGTCTATTTCTGCAGAAAATTGTATTTTATTTAAATTGATTTCTAAATTACCTGTACAATTAATCCATGACGCACCATTATCTAAACTTTTATATACACCACCTTTAGAGGTTACAGATTTTCCGTCTTTTTTATATTCTGTTTGTGTTACTAAATACAAAATAAACTCTCCTGTTTTTGTATTGTAATAAGATGTTAGGTCTCTTGGTAAGTTGTTTGGTAGTCCTTTGTCACTTAAATGCCAGTTAGCACCACTGTCATTAGTTATATAAACTCCATAATTGGTGGCAATAAAAATATTTTTTGTGTTTTTAGGGTTATATATGATACGGGCTACATCTAAATCTTTATTAATATTTGTTGCTATTTTAGACCAAGATTTTCCCCCGTCTTTAGTTTTTAAAACATAGCCATAACTTGCCCTAGAGCTAATTTTTCCGTGCGGATTTTTTAAACTTCTATGGTTTTCTTTTACATTCCAAAAATCTCCCGCTCCAATTAGCCATTCATTATCATTATTAGGATTAATAGCAATTTTTGTATGTGCATTACTAACATGCTTACTATTTGTACGCGGAATAGTATAAATTATTTTCCAACTTTTACCTCTGTCATTAGAAACATAAACTCCACCGGCACGCTCTATTGCTACTCCAAAATTTGGGTTTTGTCTAGAGAAAACAATATCATGTACACGTTCCATATCTAACCCATTACCATCAGAATCTTTAATTGTATGCCAAGATTTTCCTGCATTCCACGTACCATAACTTACGTGCATATCTGGTGCCATAAACATAGTATTGGTATCTGTTGGGTGTATCCAAAACTCCTCGTTATAACCAGACATTCCTGGTCCAAAGTTATTCCATGTGATTAACGAATCTGAGTTTATCTTTTCTGTCTTAATTTTTTCAAAAAAATAATCTCTATTTTTCTTATTCTGACTACATCCCGTAGAAACAATTAAAATAGACACTAATAGTAAAATGTTAGTTTTCATAAAGAGTAAGATTAAGTTTTTTTCAAATCTATACAAGTTAATTACCCTTTAACGACACATATGTTTTTACTACTACAACATATAAACAACTAGACAATTTACCATACTACCTATTTAAACTATTTTAAAACAATCAAAACCATTTATGGTAGTATTCTAATAGTCTCTTCCCCTTATTTCTTCTCTGATTTGATACTTTTATTTCAGAAAAATAAAATAAAAAATGAAACACCTTTTCCTTCTTTTTTATCTTGGTTTTAGTTTATCTGTATATGCTAACGAGTATAATGTTATGAATTATGGAGCAAAAGCCAATGGCACAACCTTAGATACAAAAGCCGTACAAAAAGCTATTGATTTATGCTCTAAACAAGGTGGCGGAAAAGTTATAATTCCTGCTGGTAAAACAGTACTTATTGGCACTATATATTTAAAAGATAATGTAACACTTTATCTGCAAAATGGCGCTGTACTTTTAGGCAGTCCAGATTACAAAGACTATACAACAGATACCCACAAAAACACTTATAAGAATGAACCTCATATGGACAGGTGTTTAATTTTTGCTGATGGAATAAACTCTTTTTCTATAGAAGGTAATGGAACAATTAATGGCAACGGTTTTCCTAACAATTTTACAAAAGAAAAAGGCGGTAGACCAATGATGTTACGCTTTCTTAATTGTAATAATATTAAAATTAAAGATGTAACGCTTATAAACTCTGCTTCTTGGACTTCTGCTTGGTTATATTGTAATGAAATTGTTGTAGACGGTATTAAAATTACAAGTAGAGTTAACCACAACGGAGATGGTTTAGATTTTGATGGTTGTACCAACGTACGTGTTTCTAATTCTTCTTTTAATACTAGTGATGACTCTATTTGTTTGCAAACATCTAGACCAGATAAACCTTGTAAAGACATTGTAATTAACAATTGCGTATTTACTAGTAAATGGGCAGCTATGCGCATTGGGTTAGCTTCTAGAGGAGATTTTGAGTCCGTTACTGTAAGCAATTGTACGTTTCATGACATACAAGATTCTGGACTAAAAATACAAATGAATGAGGGTAGTGAAATGAAAAACATAATTTTTTCTAACATTGTCATGAAAAACGTTCCTAGGCCTATTTTTATGACTTTCTGCCAACAAAGAGCTGGTACAGATACTCCTATGAAAATGCTTCCTATGAAGGCTATGCATTCTTTCTCTTTCAATAATTTTATTATCGATAATAAAGATTTAGATAAAAACTCTGCTATTTTTTTAACTGGTATGCCTAAAAATTACATTACAGACATACAGTTAAACAATATACAAATGACAGTTTCTGGTGGTGGAAATAAAACAGACGCTAATAGAACAGATATTAAAGAGTATACTTTAGAAACCTTAGGCAATTGGTGGCCAGAATTTAGTCTAGTTGGCACATTACCTGCTTCTGGCATTTATGCCAGACATATTAATGGTTTGTTTATAAACAACTTTTATTTACATACTGTTTTAGATGATAAAAGACCTGCTGTTGTTTTAAATGATGTTCTACATTTTAATAGCAATTCTATTTTTTTAAACCGAAAAAAACAAACTATCAAAGACAATTAACTTAGGACTTAGTGCCCCTACAGAACTATCTATAATATATTCAAAAAACAAGTGCTTAAACCAAAAATAAAACCTTAAACTAACTTAAATGAAATCTACTTTACGTGTAACTAAAAAAATTACATTACTACTAATTTTTATTTGTGTTGGGCAATCTTTTGCTCAAAAAACTCCGTTTTTTAAAGATGGACAAGATCCCAAACCTAACCATAAAAAATGGAAATTGGTAAAAAACATGTCTGATGAATTTAACGGCAAAAAAGTAAATGAGAGTAAATGGCAAATATCTGGTCAAGGATGGATTGGCCGTGCTCCAGGATTATTTTTAGCCGATAATATTAAGGTTAAAGATGGTAGCTTACAAATTACAACCACTATGTTAGATAAGCCCGTTACCAAAAATGGTAAAGTATACACCCATGGCGGTGGTTATGTTGGTTCTAGAAACGCAATGAAATACGGCTTTTACGAATGTAAAATGAAAGCCAACAAAACCTTTATGTCTTCTACTTTTTGGTTGATAAATGAATCTAGAGAACAAAATGGCTGTGATAAAAGGGTTACAGAACTAGACATACAAGAAACTGTGGGGCAAATTGTAAACAAAGCAGAATGGATGAAACATTTTGATGAAGCAATGAACTCTAACACACATAGTAGAAACATACCGGAAGGTTGTAACTTTGAAAAAGGCTCTGTAAAATCTAAAGGTAGTATTAACGGCAAAACATATGATGATTTTCATGTATACGGAGTGTGGTGGAAATCTAAAGATGAAATTTTATTTTTTATAGATGGTAATTTTGTCTCTAAAGTAAAGCCTGCAGCAGATTTTAATATAGATATGTATTTAAGAATGGTTGTAGAAACGTATGACTGGAATCCGGTTCCTGAAGATGGCGGAATGAACGGTTCTAAAGAAGAAAGAACTACTACCTACAACTGGGTAAGAACTTGGAAATTAGTAGACACTAAATAATATGTATAAACTACTATTACATACTATAAAAATAGTACTAACTGTTAGTATTACTGCACTTACTTTTTCAGTTACGGCACAAACCAAAGTTTATGATGTTACAAAATTTGGAGCAAAAGGAGATAGTATAACTGTAAACACAAAAGCACTACAAAAGGCTATAGATAAATGCTCAAAAAAAGGAGGCGGAATTGTACATATTGCTAACGGCATTTTTATTAGTGGTACAATTATTTTAAAAAATAACGTAATTCTTAACATTAGCAAAAACGCAAAGTTAATTGGTAGCAACAACCCTTTAGACTATAAAAGCATAGATACGTTTACAGATGCCGTTGGCCAAGAAAGAGGAACTTGCTTAATTGGTGCAGTAGATGCTACAAATATTGGTATTACAGGCAGCGGAATTATAGACGGTAATGGCGCTTCTTTTTTAGCTAAAAACTTAGCTTTAAAAAAGAAAGAACTTGGCATTACAGATGTAAAATTTGGAACTAATCGTCCATTTTTACTACGCTTCGTAAGATCGTCCCAAATTACATTAAAAGATATTTACCTAAAGCAAGCTGCTGCTTGGGCTTGCCATTTTTATCAATCAGAAAACATAACAGTAGACCATATAAATATTTATAATCACGCTAATAAAAATAATGATGGTATAGATTTAGACTCTAGTAACAGTGTTGAAATAAAAAATTGCACTATAAATTCTGGTGACGATGCCATTTGTATTAAAGCAACAAGCACGTTACCTACACACAATGTTAAAGTAAGTAATTGTACTTTAAAGAGTGATTGGGGAGCAATAAAATTTGGCACAGAATCTATGGGAGATTTTTACAATATAGCTATTAGCAATTGTAAAATATATGATACTAAAGGTGGTGGTATAAAAATACTTAGCGTAGATGGTGCCAACATATATAATATAATTATAGACAGTATAAAAATGACCAATGTAGATATGCCAATTTTTATGCGTTTAGGTGAGCGCCTAAATACATATAGAAACGCTAAAGAAAGAACTGTGGGTTCTATTAAAGATATTCTTATTTCTAATATAAATGCAACTAGTAGAAATTTAAAACAATCTAGAGTGTCACCGCCTTCTGGAATTTTTATAACGGGTACTCCAAATCATAAAATAACATCTTTACAACTACAAAACATTTCAATTAACTTACCTGGCGGTGGTTCTAAAGAAGATAAATTAATAGAGGTACCAGAAGATGAAAAAAGATATCCGGAATTCAACTTCTTTAATGTTTTACCTGCCTATGGTTTATATGCCAGACATATTAGTGAGTTAAAAACAACCAATGTTAGTTTTAAGCTTACAAATAAGGATTACAGAAACGAATCTTTAATAATAGAATAGCTTTAAATATGAAAAACTATAGTACACTATTAATTATAGGCTACATACTTATAACAGTAAATACCGTATGTGCGCAAAATTTTCCTTTTATATTACCTAAGGAAAAACCTAAACAACCGTTAAGCACTGCTATGCAACGTAATTACGATAATTACTTAGCGCCAAGACCAGAGGATAATGAGCTGTATACTCAGTTTAAATATACTAAAGTAGAAGGTTTAGATTATAGTAATGATGACGGTACAGTTAGCCGTAGAGATCCGTCTAAAATTATTTTTGAAAACGGAAAATACTATGTTTGGTATACACACAGAAAAACCGAAACACCTCCTAAAGGAGCCAAACAAGCTACAGAAACAATACCTTCTGCAGATTGGGATTTATCTGAAATTTGGTATGCTACCAGCTTAGATGGGTTTAACTGGGAAGAGCAAGGTGTTGCTATACCTAGACCTCCAAAACCAGAGTTGGGTCATAGGTCTGTGAGCACTGCAGATATTTTAAAATGGAAAGATAAATACTATATGTATTATCAAGGTTTTAGTGAAGCAAGTGGTTTACGAGGAGATGATTGTCCTGTATTAATGTCGTATGCAGATTCTCCTGATGGGCCTTGGACGGCAACTAACAAAATTGTAATTCCCAACGGTCCAAAAGATACTTGGGATCAATTCTCTATTCATGATCCTTACCCTTTGGTTTATAAAGATAAAATATACCTGTATTACAAATCGGACTTTGATGGTGATCCTAACTTAATAAGAATGCAAGGTTTAGCCACAGCAGACTCCCCTTTTGGTCCCTTTACAAAAAGTAAACTAAACCCTGTGCTAACATCTGGCCATGAAACTACCATGTTTCCTTTTAAAGATGGTATTGCAGCATTAACTATTAGAGACGGTAATGAGCATAATACGGTGCAATTTGCAAAAGATGGGGTTAATTTTAAAATTGCTTCTATGGTAGAAATGATGCCGGCTGCAGCAGGACCTTATGTACCTGATGCTTTTACAAATACTAAAAATGGTGTTGGCATAACTTGGGGATTATCTCATTTTACTAATGCCACTACATGGGATAAAAACCATGCTATTTTAGTGCGTTTTGATTGTGATTTGAGTCAGGCAATTAACGATCCTGAAATGAAAAAACACCACGTTTACCATAGACCAGAGGTGTACTTTAAACAAGCCTTAAGTAAAAACCAAAAAGAGCGCATTCTTAAAGAGAATAAAAAATTAACACAACAATGAAATGATGAATTTAAAATATATTCTTCTACTCGTAACCATTTTATATCTAAGCAATAGCTATTGTCAACCTAAAAAAGACAAACCCAATGTACTAATAATTTATACAGATGATCATAGGTACTCTGGCGTACATGCATTAGGTGGTGCAAATGTACAAACACCAAATATAGACGCTTTAGCAAAGGACGGCGTAGCTTTTGAAAACACATATTTAATGGGAGCTTTTACAGGTGCTACTTGCGTTGCTAGTAGAGCAATGTTATTAACTGGCACTAACTTATTTCAGTTACAAGGTGCAGGACATAACATACCTGTAGCAAATAAAACCATTGGAGAAGCGCTTAAAAATGAAGGCTACAATACACATATCATAGGAAAGTGGCATCAAGATGGAAACTCCTTAAAGCGTAGTTTTAATTCTGGTGATAAAATAATGGGAAAAGGAGTTTACTTAGTAGATCAATTTAGAATGCCTTTTTACGATTGGGATAAGGCTGGAGAATTTAAACCTAAAGATGCTTATTTATTGGTTTATGATGCAAACGGAAAAATTGTTAAACAAGCAATTTCTAAGGATGAAAAAAGGGGACCTACTGCTACCGAAAAAAATGGTCCGCATACCTCTGAAGTCTTTGCTAATGAAGCCAGCAAATATTTTAAAAATTACAAAAATAAAAAACCCTTTTTTATGTACTTAGCTTTTCACGCACCACATGATCCGCGCCAAGCACCACAAGAGTACAAAAACAAATATAATGTAGATAAAATAGAACTACCTCCTTCTTATATGGCGCAGCATCCTTTTGACAACGGACATATGTTTTTACGCGATGAAGAGTTGGCTCCCTGGCCTAGAACGCCACAAATTGCAAAACAAGAATTAGCAGATTATTATGCTATTATTACCCATCTAGATGCCCAAATAGGAAAAGTGATTGCTGCATTAAAAGAAAGCGGACAGTATGAGAATACTTTAATTGTTTTTTCTGGAGATAGTGGTTTAGCTGTTGGCAACCACGGCTTAATGGGCAAACAAAATGTTTATGATGAAGATGGCATACATGTACCATTACTATTTTCTGGCAATCTTATAAAAAACAAAGGAGCTCGTTTCAAGGCCTTCACCTATATACATGATATTTTCCCTACTATTTGCAATTTCACCAATACTACCATTCCAAGTTCTGTCTCTGGTAAAAGTTTACTACCTATAATTACTAATGAAAAAGCTCAAGTCCGCAATTATACCTATCACGCATACAAGCAGTTTCAAAGAGCTTATAGAAAAGGTGATTTTAAACTAATTGAATATGTAAGAGCTAAAGATATAAATAAAAAAGATGGGGAATTTGTTGCTGGTTCTAGAGTTACGCAACTCTTTAAAATTACAACAGACCCTTGGGAAACCCAAGATTTATCATTTTTTCCGGAGTACAAAAATCTTTTAACTCAAATGAGGTCAGAAATGAAGATTAAAGCAGAAGAACTAGGTGATAAAAAAGAGAATGTTAACGGAGAAAAGTACGACTTCTGGGATTATTATTAGCTGTAATAAATCATAAAAAAGCTCAAACAATTAATTACTTGTTTGGGCTTTTTTTTAGTATAAATATCTATTATATTTTAGTTTTCTCTCCAGAGTCTCTGTACTTATTATAAGTCGTAAAAAGGTTTTTTACTTTAGATGCATATTTAGGTGCATCTATTAAGTTTTGCTTTTCATTCTCCGTAATATTGGTATTTAGGTTAAATAATGCAACAGGTTTTCTAGTGCTATTAGTTTTATCTTTTTTATCAAAAGCTATAATTAATTTCCAACCGTCTTTAATAATTATTGCTTCTTTACCTGTACCAGATTGTGTTACCAAATAGGGATGTACTTTATTGTTTTTGTTGTCTCCTAATAAAATTGGCAATAAGTTAGCCGAATCTTTAACTTGATCTTCTGTTATATTTTGATTGGTTATAGCTGCCAAAGTAGCTAAAATATCTAAACCCAGTACTGGTATATTAGACACAGATTTTTCTTTTATAAAACCTGGCCACGATGCTATAAAAGGAACTCTATGTCCACCTTCATATGCCTGGTTTTTTCCTCCTCTGTAAATATCGTTGGATTTATGACCTGCCTGTATACTTTTCTTTTTTAACAAACCTCCATTGTCTGATGTAAATACAATTACGGTATTATCATAAACACCTTTCTTTTTTAATGCCGCTACAAGCATTGCCATTTGCACATCTAACTCTTTTACCATATCTAAATGTTTAGATGGTGTTTCACCTGCAATTTTTTCTCCATTAAGTTTTTTAGTTGGTGTATGTGGTAAGTGCACAGCCAAGGAACAGTAATACATAAAAAAAGGTTTGTCTGTATCTGCGTTAGCAATATAATCTACAGCTTTATTTACTAGTAACGGCCCCATATTATGTGGATCCCAATTGGTATCTCCTAAGCCTTCATCTTTATCTAAAGTAACCCCTTTTTTAGTCATATTCTCTTGTGAGATATAGCCAATTTCTGAGTTTTGTTCTAAAGGCATCCATTCTTGATTTTCATAAACTACATATGGCACGTTTTGTATACCTGCAGGAAAAGTTAAACTGTAGTCAAAACCATTATCTAAAGGCCCTTTACCTATTATTTTGCGTACATCTACATCTAGTTCTACTCTTTTTCTAGGAGACCTATAAACTTCTGTTGCGCTCCCTTTTCTTAAAAAATCCATTCCAAAACCCCATTTACCTAAAAAAGCTGTTTGGTAACCTGCGTTTTTCATTAATTTACCTAAAGTTAGCTGGTCTTCTTTTATAGGAGAGGGCTGAAAAGCTCCCCAAACTCCCCAAGGTGCATAACTACGGTAGCAGTTATTGCCTGTCATTACTGCATACCTAGATGGTGCACATAATGCTGCAGGCGAGTGTGCATCTGTAAAAGTCATTCCATTTTTTGCTAAATTATCTATAGCAGGTGTTTTTACTACTATTTTATTAGAATGCATTTTTCTATAATAAGAAATATCTCCTACTCCTATATCATCTGCCAAAACAACAATTATATTAGGTTGTTTTTGAGCTGAAAGCTGTATTGTAAAAACAATAACAATTGTAAAAATTAATCTTTTATACATACTTGTTTATTTTAACATTAACCAATTGAGATTTACAATTTTGTCTGCTCCCCAAACAGATTTAAAAACAACTACAATATTCTGCATTCCAGAAACGCTTTTTAACAAATCTGTTTCTATAGTTTCCCAATTGTTCCAACCTCCTGTATATTTTACAGGAAACTCTGCAATTAAATCTCCTTTAGGATTACCCAAACGTACCTCCATAGTACCTATTCTTTGTCCGCTTGCGACACGTGCAACTATTTTTTTAGCTGTACCATTTGCAAAATCTACATTATTAAAACTTACGTTACCCATCATTTTGGTTTCTGTAACCATCCAGCCTATTGGCTCATTACCACCAACAAAGTTGGTTGTTGCTCCACTAATACTACTGTACCTGTCTACTTGTATTTTTTCTCCTATAGTTGGTGCTCCTATACCTCTTAATGTAGGTTTTACACGAGCTATGGTTCCATCTTCTTTAAATGTCATGTAATCTGCGCGCATAGATCTTAATTTATTATAACCACTAATTTCCCACCAATGGTAAAACAATATCCATTTTCCTTTGTAATTTACAATAGAATGGTGATTGGTTCCATTACCTAGATTATCCATAATTTTTCCTCTGTAAACAAATGGCCCTAAAGGATTATCACTTGTAGCATAAGCAATTGTATACCCTTCGTTTGCAAATACATGTGCAAAAGTTAAATAATACATTCCATTTACTTTTATAGGAAAAGAACCTTCTTTATAACCTGCTGGTAAACCTTCTACTTTTATAGGTTTTGCAGCAACTTCTTTCATATTATCTTTTAAAGGTGCTACAAATAGTTTTTCTCCTCCTCCAAAATACAAATATGCTTTGCCATTATCATCTAACAATAATCCGGGATCTATCCCTTCAACATCTTTTATATACTTTTTTTCCCATTTAAAAGGACCAGTAGGACTCTTAGATGTACCTACTCCAATACGTCTAAAAGATGATTTATCTATTGGTGCTGCAGGATAATAATAGTAATATGTATCTCCTTTTTTTATACAATCTGGAGCCCACATACCGTAAGAATTTTTCTCTCCCCAAGGAACATTGTTCTGATCTAAAACAACACCATAATCTTTCCAAGTATTACCCCCTTCTAAAGAATACATATGATAATCTGGCATACAAAAATCTGGCGCTTGTACTCCTTCTTCTGGCACAATATCATGAGAAGGATAAACGTATAATTTACCATTAAAAACACGAGCAGTTGGGTCTGCTGTAAATATATCTGTTACCAAAGGGTTTTGTGCGTAAGATATATGTATTGATGCTAAAAAACTCAGGGTTAATAGAATGTGCTTCATAATTATTTATAGTTGATTTAATTGATTTTCTGTTAGTATATAGTAGAAATAAAAGTATTGAAAGTAAACTAGAGGTTTTTATTGACTAAAACTGTTTAAGTACAGGCATTGCAACTCTACCAAAATTATTGCTTGTAAACTAGACACAAAAGCACATATGTTTTAGAAACTACTACTTATGTGTTTAACCTATTTATTGCTGTTTATAAACCTCCGGAAACCTTGTTATTGGTGTAATTTTTAAATCTTTGTAATATACTTCTGCAGCCTCAGACTGTATTTGTATTTTTCCTTGGGTTACAGGTGTAACAATACCATTTTTTAAATAACGGGCATTTTTTACCCTGTTTACAACTTCACCGTTTACAAGATGTATACTTTCTGCCCCTAAACAATAAATTTCTAATGTATTCCATTCACCATTTGGGTTTTCGTATAAACCAGATTTACTTGCTTGACCAGACTCAAAACCAGCACCCCATTTTAATGGAACCAAATTAGCTTTAGGATTATACTCAAAAAATGAATTTCCGTTTTTTGCATACTTTTTTTCTGCAGGCACATCTCCAAAAACATCTGTTAAAGCAATAAAATCTCCACAATCTTCTTCTTGTACCTGAAACTCTAAACTAGACATCCAAACATTCCAAAAAGCCCCATGCGGACCTTTAGCATGGTATAAAATTCCACTATCTCTTTTTGTGTACAACCTAGGCTCCCACTTTTTTTCTCCCCATCTAAATTGCACGCTTAAATGGTAATTACCATACTCTTCTTTTGTTGTTAGACCACCATAAATTTCACCTGTAATTTTTAAAACAGGAGTATTATTTTCTTTTATGATTGAAAATACATTTTTTGGATCGTTATTTAACCCAAGTGGTTTGCCTGTTTTTACATCTGTAAACTTCTCTACATCTAAATCTACAGATTTGTGAACAGCACCCATCCAAATTTCCCAATTAGATAAATTTTCATCAAACAAATAAATAGTTGAAGAATTAGTATTTCTAGTTACATCTGCACTTTTACAACTCAAAAACAAACACATAAAAATGCTTGTTATCAATACATAAAAAGTTACTTTTTTAAAACACTGTATCATCATACTAAAAAAACTTTTAAAATTAAAAAAGCCAAGATTATATAGTTATAAAACCTTGGCTCTCTCTTACTTCAAACAATTTAACTACATTTCTAACTCAATAACGTATGCAAAGTCACCTGGTTTTTCTTTAGGCATAATAACCTTTAAGCCACCTTCTTCTTGGCTCCACTTTATTTTTTCTTTACTACCCAATACTCTTGCATTTGTAATATTTAAATCCTTAGCATAAGTAGCTTCTTTAGCTAAAGACTCTATGGTTACAATACCATCTTTAGGCCAAGCCAATACAATAGCATAAAGCTTATTATCTTTTGTTGTAAACCTAATATCTTTAGAGGATAAGTCTTTATTATTTCCTTCAGAGTGATGACCCTTTTTTACTTCTGTAGGTCCTTCTCCAAATGTTTTCCAATATTTGGTATCATAAATAGCTTCTCCATTTACTGCCAACCAATCTCCTATTTGTAATAATATTTCTTTTTGATCTTCTGGTATAGTACCGTCTGATTTGGGACCAACATTTAATAGAAGATTACCATTTTTACTAACAATATCTACCAAATCATCTACTATCTGATTTGCTGTTTTAGACTCCCAGTTAGAAACATAACTCCATGAGTTTTTGCCTATAGAAGTATCTGTTTGCCAAGGCAATTTTCTTATACCTGGAAGTTTTCCTCGTTCTAAGTCATAAATAACAGTGCCCTCTGGAAAAGCTTCGTGCGAAAAGTTTTTGTCTTGTAACACAACTTCTTTTCCCCACTCTATTCCTTTATTATAGTAATAGGCTGCTAATTTTGGTCTTTGATCTGCAAAATCTGGAATATCTAAATAAAAATCGAACCACATAATATCTGGTTGGTAACTATCTATAATATCTTTGGTTCTTGCCCACCATATTTCTTTAAATTCTTTAGATACTGGCTCCTTTAAATTTTTACCCTTAGTAGAGTATAAATCTGCATACGCAGGATCTGTAGTATCAAAATGATCTTTTTTATTAAAAAATGACCAATTAAAAGCAAAATGAGAAGATGCACCCATAATCATCCCTTTTTGTCTTCCTGCCTTAAATAATTCTCCTAAAATATCTCTTTTAGGCCCCATATCTACAGCATTCCAACGAGTAACATTAGATTTATACATTGCAAAACCATCATGATGTTCTGCTACTGGAATTACATATTTAGCTCCAGATTTTTTAAACAAATCTATCCATTCGTTTGCATTAAAATTTTCTCCCTTGAACATAGGGATAAAGTCTTTGTAACCAAATTCTTTTTGGTCTCCCCACTCTTTTTTATGATGTAAATACACATCTGAAGGACCTTTTTGACCTGGTTTTAATTGTGCAGAAAAAGTAGCCGTATCCATATACATTTTACGAGGGTACCACTCTGATGAATATTCTGGTACAGAATAGGGTCCCCAATGAATAAAAATTCCAAATTTCTTTTCATTAAACCAAGTTGGGTCTTTGTAATTCTTTTTTATAGATTCCCAATTTGCCTCGTAAACAGGTTTTGTTTCTTGGGCTACTTCTTTCTTTTCCTTTTTGTCTGCACAAGACAAAATAGCTAAGGAAACAATAAAAAAGCTAAGTACTTTATATTTTCTATATTTCATAGTCAATAGATCTTAAAGGTTGTTCTAATTATCTATAGCGAAATTCCAATTATCCTGCTAAAAGCATTAAAACGTATGTTT
>NZ_JBDVAA010000070.1:0-12056 GCF_039943695.1 Cellulophaga sp.
ATCATCTTAATTTTTTTATCCAAATAAACCAGAAGACAAATACCTGTCACCTCTATCACATACAATAGAAACTATGGTTCCACTGTCTAAAGTACTGGCTAATTTTGCAGCAGCAAATGCTGCGCCACCGCTACTGACACCAGCAAAAATGCCTTCTTTTTTAGCTAGTAGTAATGTTGTTTGTTCTGCTTCTTCTTGGCTAACATCTATAATTTTATCAACCTTAGAAGCATCAAATATTTTAGGTAAATATTCTTGTGGCCATTTACGTATACCAGGAATTTTAGCACCCTCTTTAGGTTGTACACCTACAATTTGTATGTCTTTATTTTGTTGTTTTAAATAGGTAGATGTGCCCATTATAGTACCTGTTGTACCCATAGAAGAGACAAAATGTGTAATTTTATTATCAGTATCTCTCCAAATTTCTGGTCCTGTAGATTTGTAATGTGCTTTCCAATTATCATCATTACCAAACTGGTTAAGCATTACAGCCCCTTTTTTAACTTGCTCTTCTGCATAATCTCTAGCACCTAAAATTCCAACACTTGCTGGGGTTAAAGTAACTTTTGCTCCATAAGCGCGCATTGTTTGTATGCGTTCTTTAGTAGACCCTTCAGACAATACAATTTCTATATCCAAATTAAAAATACCAGCAATCATAGCTAGTGCAATACCAGTATTACCACTAGTTGCTTCTACAAGCTTGGTTGTTTTGTCAATATCACCCCTGTCTAAAGCACTTTTTATCATATTATAAGCAGCTCTATCCTTAACACTTCCGCCAGGGTTGTTGCCTTCTAACTTAAAAAGTAATTTAACATTTGGGTTGGTATTTAAAACCTTAGACTCTACTAATGGTGTATTACCAATTAAATCTAGAATACTATGAGACATTTTGTGTAGTTTTTATTTGTATTTCAGATTTGTAAAAAACCTTCGAATTTGCCGGTATAGAGCTTGTAACCCAAGCATTACCACCAATAATTGTATTTTCTCCAATTACAGTATCACCTCCTAAAATAGTTGCGTTTGCATAAATTGTAACATTGTTTTTTATAGTTGGGTGTCTTTTGGTTTGCTTTAAATTTTTAGCAACATATAAAGCCCCAAGTGTAACACCTTGGTATATTTTAACGTGGTCTTCTATAACAGCAGTTTCGCCAATAACAACACCTGTTGCATGGTCTATAAAAAAAGAGTTTCCTATTTTGGCTCCAGGATTAATATCTACACCAGTTAACCTATGTGCATACTCCGTCATTAAACGCGGTACTAAAGGAAAACCAATAGTGTGTAATTCATGTGCCAATCTGTAAATAGCTATGGCATAAAAGCCAGGATAAGCCATATAAACTTCTTCAATAGATAAAGAAGCAGGGTCACAATTTACTATTGCTTCTGCATCTAAATTAAGTTTTTGCAATATACTAGGTATGGTAACAACATATTTGTCCCAAATTTTTTTACAGGGTTTTTCAAGTTGCCAGCAAGCAAGATTTACGAGTTCATCAAATTGTACTTCTAATTGTTCTAAGTTTTCAGCTACTGGTGTCTGCGTATCAAACAAAGTATAAAAAAGTTTTTGTGTAAAAACTTCGGTTTTCTCTTTTAGACTAAAGTTTAAATTGGGTTGTTTTTTATGTAACTCAATCTCTTTAATTACAGATTTTAGTGTCATATGTAATGTATTCAACTATCAAAATTAACTATTATTTCTATAAAAAAACTTTTAAAAACAGTTAACTTTAGCATAAATAATAGATTAGTAAGATTTTTATGAAAAATGATGTAATCTCTAAAAATACATTCAATTTTTTAAATAAGTTGAAAGAAAACAACACTAGAGAGTGGTTTTTAGAGCACAAAGACGAGTTTAAGGTTGAAGAAAATGCGTTTAAAGGATTTATTTCTTCGTTAGCTGAAAAATTGAATGAACACGATGATATTGAAAAATCTAAGGTATTTAGAATTTATAGAGATGTACGTTTCTCTAAAAATAAAACACCATACAAAACACATTTAGCAGGTTCTTTTACTAGGGCAGGAGCGCGTTTACGTGGTGGTTATTATGTACATATAGAGGCCGAAAATAGCTTTATAGCTACAGGATTTTGGGCTCCTAGTAAAGAAGACTTATTTAGAATAAGAAAAGAGTTAGAGCTTGATGCGTCTGAATTTAGAGAAGCAATAGGTTCTAAAAAGTTTAAAGCCGTTTGGGGAGAGTTAGCTGGTGAAGAACTAAAGAGAGCACCTAAAGGCTTTGATGTTGAGCACAGCGATATAGATTTAATACGTAAAAAACAATACATCTTTACCAAAGAATTTACAGATAAAGAGGTATTGTCTGCTAACTTTTTAGATACCGTAAACGAGTCGTTTGCCACTATTAGACCGTTTTTTGATTTAATGAGTGATGTATTAACGACTAATTTAAATGGCGAGTCTATTTTAGACTAAAACAGGCTCATTAAAGTATTGTAATTGATCTTTTAACCTTGTTATAGACATAGACATCATTCTTTTATTAAGCGCAGAAGAGTTAAGAATATAAGTTTCATATTCTTCAACTGTAAATTGCCCTATAATTAAGCCTTTTAAAGCATTTCTAAATTTAATGTCTCTTTGTATGGCATTTTCAATATACTCTAGTCTTTTTTCTAAAGTAAGGTTGTAAAATTTGTTTTTGTGTTTTTTAATGTAGTTTTTAAAAACAAGTAGAATTAAATCGTTTTGCAATTTAAGAATAGGTCTAATTGTTTTGTTCTGAAAAAGTTCGTCATTACTAATTCCTTCTGCTACTTTAGTAGCTTTAATCTCTGGCCTTATGCGTAAGAGATCTGTAGATCTTTGGTTCATAACTAGCATTTTTACTAAAGGTACAACAAGATATTACCCTAAATAAGTTAGGTTAATATAGTTTTTAACTGGTTTATGAACATTTAACAAAAATGTATTAAAATGAAATTTGGAAAAGTTACCAATCCAGAATTATTAAATTTAAAATTACCAAAAGACCATATAGACACTGCAGCTGTTTTAAAAAAAGTAACAGTTAATAGTAATTTAAATATATCTGTTGGGTGCGCTAAGTGGAACAAACAAGATTTAAAAAACTTTTATCCAAAAGGAACAAAAGATGAGCTAAAGTACTATGCATCTCAATTTAATTCTATAGAGTTAAACGCTACTTTTTACAGGATTTTTCCAGCAGAGCAGTATCAAAAATGGTATGACAAAACACCAGAAGACTTTAAGTTTTATCCTAAAATAACTAATGAAGTTAGTCATTTAAATAGGCTAAATAATAATGTTTATCCTATTTTAGATAGGTATTTACAAGCAACATCAACCTTAAAAGAAAAGTTAGGAACTATATTTTTACAATTGCATACTAATTTTGATACTAAAGAATGGGAAAAAGTAGTACAGTTTGAAAAGTATTGGCCCAAGGAATTTAAGTTGGCAATAGAATTTAGACATCCAGACTGGTTTGCAAACAAAACTATAGCACAAGAATTGTACTACTTGTTACAAGAAAATAATATAGCAAATACTATTGTAGATACTGCAGGCCGTAGAGATTTGTTACATATGAGATTAACAAACAATGAAGCTTTTGTACGTTTTGTAGGTGCAAACCATAAGAGCGATTATGATAGGCTAGAGGAGTGGACAACAAGGTTAGAAAACTGGAAAGAAAAAGGGCTTAAAAATATTCACTTTTTTGTACATCAGAATATGGAATTAGAGTCACCATTATTATCGGCTAGTTTTATTGCCAGTTTAAACAAAAAAGTTGACTCTAATTTAAAAATCCCTAAAACTTTGTTAGATAATCGTCTAACTTTATTTTAATACCTAATTTTGTAATCTAAATCGTAATATTATGAGATTTCACAGTAGAAAATGGGTTAAGCCAGGAGATTTAAATGCAAATAAAACACTTTTTGGTGGTAAAGTTTTAGCGTGGGTAGATGAAGAGGCTGCGTTGTATACCATTATACAACTAGAGAATAAGAAAGTGGTAACCAAATATATGTCCGAGATTAATTTTATGAGCTCTGCAACAGAGGGTGACATTGTAGAAATAGGTATTGAGGTTGAAAAATTTGGAGTATCATCTTTAACTTTAAATTGCGAAGTTCGTAATAAAATGACAAGAGAAACTATTTTAACTGTAGACAATATAATTATGGTTAATCTAGGGCCAGATGGTAAACCTAAGCCACACGGAAAAACAAAAATTGAATACGTAAAAGACAGGTTGGCACAGTAACTTTAACAAACATAAATAGCAAGTCCTAGTAGAAATACTAGGACTTTTTTTTTGAAAAAAAGCGAATGTTATTCTTATTAAAATAAGATAAAAAGTCAATAATAACGGTTATTGGTAACTTTCTGTAAGTATTAAACTAACAAATAAGGTTGTTTCACAACATAAAAAGGCATATATGTAACATTTTATTGTTAGTGCCTATGTAATTATTGAGATTTACATTGTAATAAGTCAGTTATTTTAAAGATTTGTTATTTAATAATGTAAAATTTCCTCCAAATTGAAATTGAACGACCTACATACTTCATTATCTAATTTGCAAGAAAAACTAAACAGTTTTTCTTTTAACGAGTTGTCTGTTAAACAAGCAGATGCACTTAGGGGTGTCCTAAATAATTTTAAAAAACTTCTTGTAGAAAAAAATAAGGAGCGCGAGTTTTCTTTAGGTTTTTCAATGCATAATAACACTGCTACTGTACAAGATAGTTTAATATCCAAAGCAAATAATGAAATTAAGCAACCTTTAAATGGCATATTAGACAATACAGAAAAGCTATTAAAAAGTAATTTAACTATGGAACAAGAGAAAATAGTAAAAGACATACAAGCCACCTCTAACACAATGTTAAACGTATCTAAAGATTTATTAGATTTTAAAGATGCAAATGCCGTTAATAGCAATGTTAATGAAAGTATTTCTATAAAGTTTCAGAATGTAGTTAATGATGTTTTGTTTTTGTGTAATACATTAATAACAAATAATAATCTTGTTTTAAATAAGCAAATAGATGCTGCCATACCAGAGGAGTTAATAGGAGATCCTTCAAAATTATCTCAAATACTATTAAATATTGTTGGTAACAGTATACAATCTACTGCTAAAGGTGAAATTTTAGTTACTGCTGCAGTAAAAGAAACGTATGCAGAAACTGTTGTTGTAGAGTTTACTGTAAATGATACCAACGGAACTATTTCTGATAAAAAGGTTCTTGAAATTTTTGATATCTATAGTCAAGATAAGTCTAAATTAGGTTTAGGCTTAAATGTAGCTAAGGAATTAATAGAGTCTCTTAACGGTAAAATAGAAGTATCTAATAGAGAAAATGTTGGTACAACTTTTACTTTTACTATCCCTTTTAAACGACAAATAAAAGCTAATTCTGTAGAAAGTATTAGAGGAATGAATGTTTTGATTTTTGAAGATAATAAGCTAAACCAAAAATTGTTAGAGTTTAAGTTAGATAAATGGAAATGTAAATCTTTTGTTACAGATAGTTGTAGTACAGGATTAGAAATTCTTGAAAACAATATTATAGACATCATTTTAATGGATTTAAGAATGCCAGAAAAAAATGGTGATGAAATAGCAGAAGAAATTAGAAATCATAAAAATATAAGAATAAGCAATACCCCAATTATTGCTGTTACAGCAGATGATGAAATAGAAACAAGTACAGAATTTAATACCTCAAATTTTACTAATTTTTTATTAAAACCCTACACCTCTAATGAGTTACTTAACATTTTATTAGAGCAATTACAAAACAATGCAAATATGGAAACATTAACAAGCAATCATATTAATGATCAAGGAGATGTAAGAAAGCTTAATTTAACACCTGTATTAAATGAATGTATGGGAGATTTGGCAATGCTCCAAGAGCTAGTTAAGTTATTTAAAAATAATGCCTTAGAGTTTATAGGTAAATCAATAGTACACATTAAAAATGAAGATTACGAGGCTTTAAAATTTGCAACTCATAAAATTAAAGCTGGTTTAAAAATGATGAAGGCAGATGCCTTATTTGAAAGTGTTTTACAAATAGAAAATGCAATTAAAGATGATATAGATGTTAAACATCTAAACTTTTTATATAACTGTTTTGTTAGTGAGTACCCTAGTATAGAGCAGCAATTAGATGATGAGTTACTAAGGTTAGCAGAAGAAGTATAAAAAAGATATTATGCAAAAGAGGTTATTGCTAGCAGAGGATGATGAATTACTTTCTTCTCTATTAAAATTTAGATTACAAAAAAGTGGCTATACAGTAGATGTTGTTGTAAATGGTAAAGAAGTTAAAGAATACCTTACAAACAATACTCCAGACCTTATAGTTAGCGATATAATGATGCCTTATATGTCTGGAATAGAGCTTATTGATTATGTTAGAAATACATTAAACTCTATGCTTCCCATTATTATTATATCATCTGCAGGTAATGAAGAAAATGTTTTAAATGCTTTTGAAATGGGGGCAAACGACTTTTTATCAAAACCAGTCAGTCCACCAGAATTATTAATTCGTGTAGCAAGAGTATTAAAAAGAATACCTGTTTAGTAAATGAATAAAGCCAATCATATATTTATGAATATAGCACCAAAAATTGGTGTTGATTTGTTATGGATATTGGCTATTGTTTTTGCCATTGTAGCAGCTATATACATAGCAATTACTTTTTATGCTAAAAATAATATTACTCTTGGTTTAAAATATAAAAAAATAAAGAAGAAAGAGCTAGGTCCTATAGTAAGCGAATTTCTCTTTTTTGATGAAAAAACAGCAACGTTAGAGGATAAAAACAATTACGTACGTCTTAAAATTAAAATAAGACAAATGCTAAAAAACAAGCGTAATAGAACTGTTTTTTCTGAAGTATTAGTAGAGTTGAGTCAAGATTTATCTGGAGAAACATTAAAATCTTTACATAGTTTATATAAAAATTTAGGTTTAGATAAGGATGCGCTACAAAAGCTTAAAAGCTGGCGTTGGCATACAATATCTCAAGGTATTGTAGAGCTTACACAAATGAAAGTAACAGACTCATATGAGCAAATTACAAGGTTTGTTAACGGTAGTAGAGGAGTAATTCGTAAACAATCTGTAATAGCAATTGTTTCCTTAAAAGATGAAGGTATTAATTATTTTTTAGATACTACTCAGCATAAAATATCAGAATGGCAACAGTTAAAATTATTAGAGATTCTTCAGAACAAAAAAAATTATAATCCTCCTAGATTTAAAAACTGGTTGTTTTCTAAAAATACAGATACGGTACTTTTTGCATTACGCTTAGTAAAACATTATGACCAGAGTGATGCTAATGATTCTATTGTACAATTAATTAGACATAAAAACAGTCAAATTAGACAAGTAGCCATACAATGCGTTAGTGAATTTAACTTGGTGGAAGCAAGAGAATCTCTTAAAAAAGTATTTAATAGTAGTACCAACGATAGTAAATTATTAATAATTGAAGCGTTAGAAAACCTTGGTTTTCAAGAAGATGTTCAGTTTTTAAATACAATAGAAGACCGTACAGAAGTTTTTGCTGTTAAAAATAAAGCATTAGTAGCTATTAATAGCTTATTACCAGATAATCATTTAGAGTTAGAAGGGCTAGAAGAAATGGCTACAACAACAATACCCGTTGTAGATACTAAAACAATTAACCCATTAGAGGTAACAGTAACTCCAAGAACTGAGGTAGAAAAAGATTTAGCTTCTGTAATAGACCAGTTAACAGACAATACAGATGATTTAGCAATTGTTAATGATGTTAGTGAAGAAGACGAGGATAAGGAAGAACTTATGACTTTTGCTCTAGAAGATACTATAGAAGTTGTTACACAAGTAGCTCCTATGGATGATGATAAACATTTAGAGTTTGTTAGGTTTTTAGAAGCTAAAAAAGATGTATCTGATGAAGAAATTGATAATGCAGTTTATTTTAATTTAAGTGAGCCTAAAGAAGTTAAAGAACAAACATCTAAGTCTTTAGGATTAGAGTCACAAACTGTTTTTAAAAGTTTATATGACGGTTGTGATACCGAAGCTAAACTTATATTATTGGATGAAATAGGTGCTCTAGGAGATCAAAAAGAATTGAATTTTGTAAAAACGCTATTAAACGATAAAGAACAAGAAATTAGCAAAAAAGCAATAGCTGTTAAGGCTGCAATTGAAAATAGATTAGAAAAGATTGCTAAAGAAGATGCAATAGAAGAAAGTTTTAATGAGTTAAACACATCTACAACAGAAAATAATGTTGTTACTCTACAACCTACAATAGATACCTCTTTTAAAAAAACAACTACCAATATAGTATTACCAGAAGAAAAAAAGCTTAAACCTTTAGAATTTTGTTTTTTACAAGAAGAGGAAGAAAAACCAACTAAAGGGTTTAGTTATTTAGATATTGACTTTTTATTATCTGAAGAATTTTACAAAGATAATAGCAACTAACATCCAGTCAAAAACTTGACATTATATGTTTCAGAGTGATTTTTTTACTATTCTAGTAGATTATATAAACGTTATTTTTTTAATGTTTACTATGATTTTATTCTCTGGATACACAGTAATGGGGTATTTAGCAACTAAACACACATTACATTACCGTAGAAAAAATAGCTTTGGAGACTTATCTAAAGTTATGGCATCACCTTTAGCACCTAGTATTACAATAATAGCTCCTGCTTATAATGAAGGAATGAATATTGTAGAAAATGTAAGGTCTTTATTGTCTTTAAACTATGTAGATTATGAGGTAATGGTTGTTAATGATGGAAGCAAGGACGATACTTTAGAAAAAATGATTAATGCCTATGATCTTGTTAAAATTGAACAAGAAATAGATCCTAATTGGCAGTCCAAGCCAATAAGAGGAATTTATAAATCTAAGCAAAAGGCATTTCATAAATTAACAGTAATAGATAAGGAAAACGGAGGCAAGTCAGATGCTTTAAATACAGGAATGCAACTATCTAACAATAGGTATGTTGGCTGTATAGATGTAGATTGTTTATTGCTACCTGATGCGTTACTACACGTTGTAAAATCATTTTTTCAAAGATCAGGAAAAAGAGTTATTGCTGTAGGCGGAGTTATACGTGTTGCTAATTCATGTATAATAGATGGTGGTGAGTTAGAAGAAGTAAGGTTACCAAAAAACTGGTTAGCTAAATTTCAACTTTTAGAATACACAAGGTCTTTTATTTTGGGTCGTATGGCTTGGGGTAGTATAGATAGTTTACTAATTATTTCTGGTGCTTTTGGTTTTTTTGATAGAGAAATAGCCTTGGCAGCTGGTGGTTATGATACCAACACCGTGGGTGAAGATATGGAGATTGTTTTTAGAATGCGTAGATATATGCATGAGAGAGATCTACCGTACACAGTAGAATACATTCCAGATCCTTTATGTTGGACAGAAGTTCCTGAAGAAGTAAAAATATTTGTAAACCAAAGAGATAGGTGGTCTAGAGGAAATTTAGAAACGTTAACTAAGCATAAGGATATGTTTTTTAATCCTAAGTATGGGCGCTTAGGTATGCTAAGTTATCCTTATTGGTTTTTTTACGAGTGGTTGGCTCCTTTGTTAGAGTTTTTTGGGTTTTTATCTATTATACTATTTTATTATTTGGGAATTTTAAATTTTCAATTTTTCATTGCTATTACAGCGGCAGTATTTTCATTCTCTGTAATGTTTTCCTTCTTTGCTATATTTTGGGAGGTTTATGCTTATAATCAATACAAAACAAAAGATATTTTGGTTTTAATGGTATTTGCCATTTTAGAACCTTTTATTTTTCATCCCTTAGTTACCTACTCGGCGGTTAGAGGTAATTATAAAAAACTTTTTAAAATAAAGTCGGGTTGGGGTACAATTACACGTAAAGGGTTTACAAAGGCTGCTTAGTATGAGTATTACTACACTAAATACAAATCCAGATTTATCCTTAAAGCACTACACAAGGTTATTAATTGCATTTGCTTGTGTGTTGTTAATTTTGTCTTTATACCAATATATTGTGCTTTACAATAGAGGTATAATTAGCAGTGTTTTTAGTATTAGTTTTTTACTAAGTATTACTCATCATATTGGTTTTGCTGCATTTGTTGGCTTGCTACTGGTGGCGCCTTACTATTACTTAGAAAAATCTAAGTATTCTAGAGGCTACAGATTTACATTTTTTATTTTAATTATTTTACTAGCCTTAGAGTGTTTTTTAGTTTTATATTTTACAAGAGCATATATACCCTTAGGAGCTAACGTATTAAATTATGGTTTTTTAGATTTAAAAACAGCAATAAACAGTAATGTTGTAGTTCCATTTCTTTTTTTATTAATGTTTATCATAATAGTTTTATTGTTTTATGGCTTGTATTTAATTACATCAAAATACTACCATTATGTAAATAAAATGTTTCCATTCACCTTTTTTTTACTTACCGTTTTTGTAGCGTCTATGTTTATGTCTGGGCAACCAATAAACCAAAATAAGACCCAATACTTAGCTGTAAATTTATTTGAAAACTTTATGGAGGATGATAGTTACTTTGATAATAAAAATAATCCGCCTTATCCTTTACTAAAAACAGCAAAAAACGATTATAGCTTAGGAGGTAATTTTAATTTATCAACCAAAAAACCAAATATTGTAATAGTAATGGTAAATGGTTTGGGTAAGGATTTTGTTGGTAAAGAATCTGTTTATAATGGATTTACACCTTTTTTAGATTCGTTAGCGCAAAAATCTCTTTACTGGAAAAATTGTTTTAGTACAACAGCAAAAAGTTTTGGTGCTTTACCAGCTATTATAGGCTCTTTACCTTATGGTAAGCAGGGTTTTATGAGTATTCCTAAACCTATAAACCGTTTAACACTATTTGGTGTTTTAAAAAATAATGGATATGCCACAGCCTATTTACAAGGTACAAATAGCTCTTTTAATAATGTAGATAATTTTTTACAACAAGAGCAATTAGACTTAGTTATAGATCGCAGCTATTTTGGTGCAAAATATATGCTTTCTCCCAAAGATAAAGCTGGCGAATCTATAGGTTATCCAGACAAGGAGTTATTTAAAAAGAGTTTTAATACTCCCAGAAATAATAATAAACCAAAATTAGAGGTGTATTTAACAACTTCATTAAAAGAGCCTTTTTTAATACCTAATAAGTCTAATTTTATAGATAAAGTAACAAATATATTAGCAAGGTCTAAGGCATCAGAACATATAAAAAAGCAGCAGAACAATAATAAAGACGTTATGGCTAGTATTTTATATACAGATACTTCATTAAAATACTTTATAGAGTCATATAAAAATAAAGAAGAATTTAAAAATACCATATTTATAATTACAGGAACACATAGGTTATTAGAGTTACCAATAAATAATGAGTTGTCAAAGTATAACGTACCATTATTAATATATAGTCCAATGTTAATGGCACCAAAAAAAATAGAATCTATTACATCTCATTTAGATATTACCCCTTCTTTAATTGGCCTAATGGTTAATAAATACAAAATAAGTGTGCCAAAAAAAGTAGCTTGGTTGGGAGAGACTTTACCTTTACATACTACATTTAAAGCCAACAGAAACGTGCCTTTAATGCGCGCTAAAAACCAAATAGAGGAATATTTATATCAAAATTATTTTTATTCTTCAGGAACAACTTTTAAGGTTGATAACAATCTAAACCTAACACAAAGTGAAAACGATAGTGTATATGCAGCCCTTAAAAGGTTTAGGTCTATAAATGCTTACGTAACAAAATACGATAAACTTTTACCACAGAATTTAGCTGTTTTTAATATTAAAAACATTGTATTTACTGAAGAGGATAAAATATGGATTAACAGTGTTTTAAACGGGCAAAGTTTTGATAGTGCTTATAAAACGGCACAAAAAATGGCTTTTAATGGTAAAACTGAAGACGCTTTACGCTTGTGTAACTACATTATACAAGAAATTCCTAGACATATT
>NZ_JBDVAA010000071.1:0-1366 GCF_039943695.1 Cellulophaga sp.
GCAAATTCTACTCGCGCTTTTTTGGCACGTTGTACATTATCACCATCAGACTTATTAATTACAATAGCATCTGCCATTTCCATAATACCACGCTTAATGCCTTGCAACTCGTCACCAGCACCAGCTAATTTTAACAAAAGAAAAAAGTCTACCATACTATGTACGGCGGTTTCACTTTGGCCAACGCCAACAGTTTCAATTAAAATAACATTATAGCCAGCAGCTTCACAAAGTACAATGGTTTCTCTGGTTTTACGGGCAACACCACCTAAAGAACTACCAGATGGCGATGGTCTAATAAAAGCGTTTTCATCTTTTACCAGCTCTTCCATACGTGTTTTATCACCTAAAATACTACCTCTAGTAACAGTGCTTGTAGGATCTACAGCTAACACAGCTACTTTGTTTCCTTGGGCGGTAAGTCGTTTTCCAAAACGTTCTATAAATGTACTTTTACCAACACCAGGAACTCCTGTAATACCAATTCTTACACTTTTTGTTTTGTGAGTTAAACAGCGCTCAATAATTTCATTAGCCTGTTTGGTATGCTCACTATTGGTACTTTCTATAAGTGTTATAGCTCTGCTTAAAGCGGTTTTATCGCCTTTTAGAATACCACTGGTTAAACTACTTGTAGACGGTAACTCTCTTCTAAATTTTTTAATTTTAGAAGCACTCTTGGAACTTATATTTTTATGTGTGCTCAATATTATTTGCTAATAGGTACGTTAACTTTGGTTTTATCCCAAGCTAAAGTTAAGTATGGTTGTTCTTTGTCTTCAAAGTTAATAGTAAATCTTTCTTTAACCGAATCTAATTTTGTTACAGGTACAGAAACTGTCACAAGATCTTCTGAAGCATTTCTGGTAGTTTCTGCACCACCACTTAAAATAGTAACTCCCCAATCTGGAACCTCTTTATTAAAAATAATATCCCAACTATCTTTATTGGGTCTAGACCATATAGAGTAAGTACCTGCGGGTAGTTGTTTGCCATCTACTTTAATTGCAGAAGAAGTTTTAAATATAGTAGGTTCATTAGCGCCAGTTCTCCAAACTTTATTATAGGGAACAAGAGAACCAAAAATTTGGCGGTCTTTTTTAGACGGACTACAATAAACTACATTTAAATTATAACCATTTTTAGTATAGGTGGCAGTCTCCTCTGGACTAAACTTTTTTGTTTGCTCTTTCATCATAGGCATACCAACAAATACAGTAAGTAAACCAAGTACAGTTACTGTAATTATCATCCATTTTATAACTTTCATATTGTGGTTATTTTTTTAGATTTTTTCTAAGTTACTAAATCTTGCTTAATTAAGAATACCCAAAATTGTACTTTAACTTGCGTTTTATATAAAGTG
>NZ_JBDVAA010000072.1:0-5652 GCF_039943695.1 Cellulophaga sp.
CCTTTAAAAAATTTTTAAGTAAAATGTTATCCTTTTTACAAGGATCTGAATACGCAGGTGAAGTAAAAATTATAAGCTTTTTGTTATTCTCTTTTGCAAATTTCTTTACGTCTAAAATACCATTTTTAAATATTGGGTTAATATTTAACGAAGTACAATCATCTGTGCTTGTTGTATTTAGTATTTTATTTAAATTGTTTTTTTGTTCCCTATTTAACTTAAGAGGATCATAACCGTTGTATGTTTTATAATTATACTTTGGAAAAAAATAATTTTTTAAAACTGGCAAAACAACACCATTATAATCTAAACTCCAATAAAAAGACTGTAACGTATTGTTTAAATTAAGCTCATCTATTTCTTTTTTAACAATACTATTTCTGTGGTATTTAGTAGCTAAAAAATTGATATCAGCTCCTGCGTACATACTATCAATAGCTCTGTTAGGATCTATATGTAAAACAATAGTTTGCTTTTTATTTATTGGTAATTGTTTAATTAAAACCTTAGCATTACTTATTGTTTTACCATCTACCCCCATATTAAAAGATGATTTTTTAATCATTGAAGGATCTATGCTATGATTAACCCTAGAACTCCCGTAAAATAATATATCTGTAGTATCTTTAATTTTTAAGTAATGATTAACCTTACCCACGCCTTGACCAGAAAACACATGGTCACTAAAATAGTTTAAAGTATAGAATACACATTTATCTACTATAAAAGTTACAATAAGTATACCTATAATAAGTTTAAGTGTCTTCATAATATTAAAATTGAAAATAAATAAAATTATTAGATGTAGAATAAAACAGTATAATTAACATAATTAATACTGTTAGTATTATTGTTAATTTTGTATTAGACATATTTCTTCCTAAATGTTCTACACTTTTTCCATTTTTAAATAATAGAAAATCTAATATAAAACCAATAGTTAGCATTAAAAGAGACACACTCATTGTGCTTATGTCTCCTAGAAAAGGAAAATAAAAATTGAAACTACATATTTCTTTAATTATAGCAAAAGATTGCGTAACATCTGTAGCTCTAAAAAATACCCAAGCAAAAATTACAATAATATAGGTATATATAGCTCCTAAAAAATTAAAGTTCTTAATATTTAATAAGGAAAAACTATATTTTTCTGCGCTTAAAAACAGTCCATGTATGGCACCCCAAATGACAAAATTCCATGAACTTCCGTGCCATAAACCACCAAGAAGCATGGTAAGTAGCAAGTTACGATAGGTGATTTTTATTCCTTTTCTATTGCCACCTAAGGATATGTATAAGTAATCTCTTAACCAAAAAGATAAAGACATATGCCATCTTCTCCAAAACTCTGTTATAGATTTAGAAAAGTAAGGGAAATTAAAATTAGGAGCAAAATTAAACCCAAATAATTTAGCTGTTCCAATAGCTATATCTGAATAACCAGCAAAATCATAATAAATTTGAAACGAGTAAAAAACTGTAGCTAGCAATAATGTACTAGAATTATGTAATTCAGAATTAGCATAAACAGTATCTACATAAACAGCTAAATTATCTGCAATTACTACTTTTCTAAAAAGACCTATGCTAATTTGTAAAATTCCCTCATTAAAGCTTTCTCTACTAAATTTTCGCTTTGTCTCTATTTGTGGTAACAGATTGGATGCTCTTTCTATAGGTCCTGCAACTAGCTGCGGAAAAAATGAAACATAAGTAAAAAAAGAAACTATATTTTTAGTAGGCTCTAAAGTTCTTCTGTATATATCTATAGAATAACTTAAAGTTTGAAATGTGTAAAAACTAATTCCTACAGGCAATATTATGTTTAAGGTAAGATCATCTACTTGCCAGCCAATGCCCTGCATAGCTACAGCAAAAGAATCTGCAAAAAAATTATAATATTTAAATAACCCCAGTAATCCTAAATTAGAAAATAGACTAACATATAACCATAATTTTCTTTTTTTTTCGTCAACAGCTTCAAAAAGTTTAATCCCGACAAAATAATCTAAAAAAGAGCTAAATATTATTAAAGATAAAAAACGGTAATCCCACCAACCATAAAATAAATAACTAGCTAAAAGAAGTAATATATTTTGAAGTTTTAAATTTTTATTGACTACAAACCAATATAAAATAAAAACAATTGGTAAAAATATGAGATATTCTATTGAGTTAAATAACATTATTTTTAATTAAAATTATTGTTACTTCCAATCATTTCTCCAGTATCTTTCATTGTTTTACTTTCAAAACCGTATTTTTTATTTAAAAACTCATAATACTTTAAAATTTCTTCTAAAGTTTTAAAATTTTCTTCTGTATTGGCTCCAAAATTATGTGGGTGCCACCACAAATGATATAATAACCCATTTTTTGCTGCGTGTTTCATAGCTTTTTTAACACGTCTAATTTTTAAACTTTCTAAACGCTTCAATTTATTAGAATAGGGTCTTAAAAAACGACTTGAAGGAATGTTATAAGGTTCTTCCTTTTTTAAGTCTGACAATTTATAGCAGTGTTTACCAGATATGTTTACGTAACAATCTAAAGTACGTGCAATTCTTTTGTAAATAGTTGTATTCTCCTCACTTTCTGGCCTACAAAACCAAACATTTTCATTGCCTCTATAAGTTAATATATTATTATTCTTACATATTTTTAAATACTCACGGCTAAATTGATTTCTTGGAAAAGCTAATGAATCTAACTTAATTCCTTTGTCAGTAGCAATAGATATTGCTGCTTTTAAATCTGCTTCAAAATCTGCTGCTGTTTGCCCTTCTTCTTGGCAGTAAAAATGAGAGTAGGTATGAGTAGCAATTTCATGATTAGAATCTTTTTTTAATATTGAAATTAACTCTGGAGCATAATGAAAAGGATCATTAGAGCTTTTATCTTTAACTTGAACAAAATTATCTGTGTAAGGCGATAAATTAGGATCTTTGTATTTTGGCTGTATATTAGGGTTATGCCTAAGTATTTCTTCTTTTGTATCTGCAAATAAAAAGCCAACTGTAGCAAAAGTTGAGCTAACTTTATATTTATTAAACATTTGGAGCATACGTGGTACAACTAGATGTGTTTCTTTAAGAGTATCACCATAATTTTCTATTGATCTCTTGTCTCTTACTCCCCAGAATAATTCAAAATCTAGAGAAATAACAAATACACCCTTATCCTTCATTTCGTTTTTTTTATAAATAAAATTCTAATTTAGATACTACTTACCTTTAATACGATTAAGTGTAGGTTTAATCGCTAAAAAACAATTAAAACCAAGCTAAATTTATTTAATTTCGTATTTGTTATGGAAGATATAAAAATTAGAAAAGCAACTATAGAAGATACTTCAGAAATAGTAACTTTAATTAAAGCTGCATTAGGTGAAAATATAAAAAAATCTGATGATATATGGATTTGGAAACATTATAAAAATCCTTTTGGAGAATCTTTAATTTACGTTGCCACCTTCAATAACAAAATTGTTGGTATGAGGTCATTTATGCAATGGAGTTGGATAAATTCTAAACAAGACTATAAAACATTAAGAGCCGTAGATTCATCAGTAGACACCAAATTTAGAAGAAAAGGAATTTTTTCTAACTTAACGAAATTTACTCTTAAAGAGGCAAATGCAGAGGGATTTGATTTTGTATTTAACACGCCTAACGAAAAAAGCATTGGAGCTTATTTAAAATTAGGTTGGGTTGTTAATAGAAAAGTAAAAGTCAACTTACTTTTATCTCCTTTTTCTGTTTTTAGCTCCACTAAAAAATTAGGAAATTTTTCTAAAAAAGCAAAAAATATAATTATTAACGAAGTAAAATCCTTTTCTAAAACTTCTTCTAAAGAACAACTTAGTACACCAGTTACACTACCTTTTTTAAAGTGGAGATATTTAGAAAATCCAATTGTAGATTATAACTATTTAATTAATGGTAATATTTTATTAATATATAGAAAGAAGAAAATAAAATTTATAACTGAATGTAGAATTGTAGATATTTTAATTTTAAATAATTCTGAGGTAACAGAAAATGATATAAAAAAAGCAATAACTATTCTAAGTAATAAATACATTATTACAACACTATCTAGTAATATTTATAAAAAATTATTTCACGTAAATTTCCCACATATAGTATTTAATTACAAACACAATGGGCCTAATTTAACCACTAAAGAAATAAACATAGAAAAAACTAATTATGATATTCTTTTAGATAATAAATCAGATTATTGGGATTATAGCCTTGGTGATATGGAACTTTTTTAAAAAATGGAAAGAAATAAAATTATTCGTATTACAACTGTTCCGGTTTCATTAAAAGGCCTTTTAAAAGGGCAGCTTAATTACATAAATAACTTTTACAACGTAATAGGCATTTCATCTAATGATAATGGTGTTCTAGAGTCAGTAGCAGAGCAAGAAAACATACAAGTTATACCTGTAGAGTTAACACGTAAAATAACTCCTATACAAGATTTAAAATCTTTGTGGGTATTGTATCGCGTTTTAAAAAAAGAAAAACCATATATAGTACACACTCATACCCCAAAAGCTGGTACAATTGGTATGATTGCTTCTTATTTAGCAAGAGTACCTCATAGACTACATACTATAGCTGGTTTACCATTATTAGAAGCAACCGGAAAAAAAAGAATACTTCTTAATTTTGTAGAAAAAATCACTTATAAATTTGCAACAAAAATATATCCAAATTCTTTTGGGTTACAACAAATAATTTTAGATCATAAATTTACCAAACAAAATAAATTAAAAGTGCTTGGCAACGGCAGTTCTAACGGAATAAATACATCTATTTTTAATCCAGATTTAATTTCTGCTAACCAAAAAAATGAATTAAGAAATTCCCTAGATATAAAAAAAACTGACTACGTTTTTATTTTTCTAGGTAGAATAGTAGCAGACAAAGGTATAAATGAATTAGTTACAGCTTTTTGCAAACTAAATAAAGAAAACAAGAATACTAAATTACTTTTAGTTGGTACTTTTGAAGAAGAATTAGATCCACTAGATACTACAACAGTATCTAAAATAAAAGAGAATAAAGATATTATTGTTACTGGTTGGCAAACAGATGTTAAGCCTTATTTATCTATTGCCAATACACTTACCTTTCCTAGCTATAGAGAAGGCTTTCCAAATGTAGTTATGCAAGCCGGAGCAATGGGTTTACCAAGTATAGTTACTAACATTAACGGTTGTAATGAAATTATTATTGAAGAAGTTAATGGCACTATTATTCCTGTAAAAAACAGTGATATATTATACAAAAAAATGTTATCTTTTTACTTAGATAAAACTGGCAAATACAACACTACACATTGTAGACA
This sequence comes from Cellulophaga sp., assembly GCF_039943695.1. Lineage (NCBI taxonomy): Bacteria > Pseudomonadati > Bacteroidota > Flavobacteriia > Flavobacteriales > Flavobacteriaceae > Cellulophaga > Cellulophaga sp. Next base: position 5,362 of record NZ_JBDVAA010000072.1, read on the forward strand.
ACTAATTATAGATAGGTACAGCCAAAGTTATATCTGGAAAGAGATTTTAGAAGAATACAATTCTTTGTCTAAATAAATATACAATACACCTTTTATTTAGTTTATACTATTATTTTTTTTGGTTAATTTACATATAATTTTATACTTAAATGAGCAATAATAGCCAAGTAAAATCTATAGGTTTAGGTTCTTTTTTTCACAAGACCGCAAGTGAAAATATTCCCCAATATGACTTACACACACATATACCTAATTATGAGTTGTTTTATACAGGAAGACACGCTATAAAAT
>NZ_JBDVAA010000073.1:0-11232 GCF_039943695.1 Cellulophaga sp.
GGTAATTAAATCTTTATTAGATAGTGAGTCATACTCAAAAAAATTAACTTTTCATTATGCTTTTCCGTAATAGTTTTTATAGCTTATTAATTAGATTTACATTCTAAATTTAGAAAGTCAATTAATAGCAATAAAGCAATGGGGAGTATCAAAAATTTTTTGCCTAAATTTAATTTAGTTGAAGAGAGTAAGCAATATAAGTATTCATTTACAATATTTGTGCCTGTTTACAATGCAGAACAAACAATTTATAGAGTTTTTGATGCACTAGACAAACAAACTTTTAAAGATTTTGAGGTTGTAATTATAAACGATGCATCTACTGATAATTCTCATTCTGTAATAGAAGATTATTTAAAGAAGGTTGACTACCCAGTTAGATATATAAATAATAATATTAATACTCATAAAATGAGTATTATGCATCAAGCCATACATATGGCCGAAGGAGAATTATTTCTTATACACGATGCAGATGATAGTTGTTTGCCAAGTACATTACAGGTTTTTTATGACGAATTTAATCAAATACCTACTGAAAAGAGAGGTGAATTTTCTGGTGTAAGTTGTTGTTGCGTAGATCAATACGATAAACTTGTTGGGAATGAGTTTCCAAGTAGTCCTTTTTATAGTAACGCATTTGAATGCCAATTATATCATAATATTTTTGGAGAAAAGTGGGGCGTAACCAAAACATCTTTATTAAAAAACATAAAGATTAAAGATGAAATTTTTTCAAAAGGTTTTATTCCAGAAAGCTTTTTATGGTTAACATTATCTTCTCAAAATTATAAGATTAAATATATAAATGACAGACTAAGAATTTATTATGTAAATGAGAGTGAAGATAATTTGTCAAGTTTAAGTTTTAGTAAAAAAGCTTTTGGTATGGCAGTTTATTCATTAATGTTTATAAATTTTTTTTATAGAAATCATTTATTAAAAAAGCCGTTTTTATTTGTTAAGAGGACAATATCGCTGTTAAAGTCTTCAAAGTATCTAAAGTATAATTTAAGTAATTATGTTAAAAGTATAGATTCTTATTTAATGAAATTTGTGTTTATTATTTTTTGGCCTATCCGTAGATATATATAGAATAAAAAAAGGTTTTTCTTTAGAAAAACCTTTTTTTAAGTATTTAATAATCTACTAAATTTAAATATTCTTCAATATTAGTATAACCATCACCATCTTTGTCAAGTTTACTGTCATCTGTATTTATGTCAAAACCATTCGCTTTTTCCCACACATCTGGCATACCATCACCGTCTGAGTCAAAATTTGATGGTCTAGTCTTAATTGGTGTTTTTGATATGGTTTGAATAAAGTTCTTGTAATGAGAGTAAACAGACCAATCTTCATTCCATTCAAAGTCACTTGGGGTGTTATTTTTTATGTTAGAAATATAATATTTATCTAAATCACTAGTATTATCTACTACAGTTCCATTTTCTGTAAGGTATTTATTGTTACCTGAGTCATTAACCACCACATCCATTACACTTTCTGTATCTAACAAAGGCAATGCAGAACCTAGTAAAGAGAATGAACTTTCAGATTTGAAACTAATGGGTAAGTGCTGAGGATTTGTTAAAGTATATGATTTTCCCGCATATGACCAAGTACTGTGTGTTGACCAACTAGTCCAATTGTCTGCTTTTTGATCTAAAAGGAAGTCAGGTTTTATTAAATTTCCTGCACTATATATTTTTGCAGAGCCAGGAGAATCTTTTCCTGTATATTTATTCAATATGAGTGTATTTGTATTTTTTCTCTTTCCTTTATGAAAATAATTATTTATGTGATTTAACTTAATTGCACCACCAGCATTTGTTAGTCTATATCTAAAGTTATATATCATATTATTTAAAACGTCGACCCTACCTGCTGCATTTGGGTTAGGGAATCTATGACTGCAATCATATATCAAATTTTGTTGAAAAGATAAGTCATGAGATAGATTTTGTCCATTAGAACCTCCTCCCATTATTGAAGCTGTATTAGATTCTGCTAGTATAGATCTTTGTACTGTTATATTATATGAAATATCTCTAAATTCAATAGCTTCATCTCCTCCCCATGAGGTAGAAATATGATCTAGTATTACATTATTTACATTGTTCATTTGTATACAATCTGAGTTTGGTCCATTTTGTATAAAAGTGGGTCTAATGCTTATATATCTTATTATGATATTTTTAACATTAGGATTCCATTGGTTGTTTGACATTATTATACGTTGCCCTGTTAGTGTTATACCTCCTTTGGGAGCAGTTTGTCCTGCAATAGTAAGGTCTCCATCGTGTATATTTAAATTTGTTAGTAGGTGAATAGTACCTGAAACATCAAAAACAACAATACGGGGACCGTAGGCCATTACAGCTTCTCTTAAAGAGCCTGTACCACTATCGTTTAAGTTGGTAACATGTATAACTCTACCACCTCTTCCGCCTGTTGTGTAAGCACCTGCTCCGTATGCAGTAGGGAATGCTTTTAATTCTTTAGAAACTGTTTCATCTATTTTGGTGTCACCACCAGAATTAGGGTCAGTTTGATTATTAGACTTTGCTATATCTTGGTCTATAGCTTGTGCAAATAATTCTTCATCTTGGCTGCAAGATGCAAGTGTTAAAAATGCAAAACATAGTAATGTTATCATTTTTTTTGGCGTATTTTTTCTTTTTGGGGCACTCATAACTTTTAGGTACAGTTTATTGTTCTATTAACTTCTTTATAAGGTAGATAAGGGGGTTATCTTTTATATCTTTCTAACATACGTAGTTAAACGTATAAAAAGATCACTTTATCGTGTAGAAAGTACTTAATCGACCATATTTTCGATGTAATGCATCTTTTGTTAACTTTTTGCACCCGTTTTTAACATATGACTAACATCCATTATGTTTTAAAACAAAAAACTCACGCTATTTAGCGTGAGTTTTTTAATTTATATGAAGTTGATATAATCTAATTCATAAAAAATATTTTTACTTTTTTTATTAGTTTAAATAAAAACGTTGCAATTCTTCAGAAGCGGTTTTAATGTCGTAACCAGAGGTAACAATCTCCTTGGTACGATCTACTTTTGCATTATCTTTATGTTCTATAACCTTATCAGCCCATTTTTTAGCACTTTCTGTTAGAGACATAAAATGTACCAAATTGGTAACTTTAACTTCTGTGGTAACAGTATCAGAAGCTATTACAGGTAAAGAACTAGCTTGAGCCTCTACAACTGTTACCGGTAAACCTTCATATAATGACGGAAATAAAAAGACATCAAAAGCTTGTAGTAGTTCCGGAACATCACTTCGCATACCTAATAACAAAACGTTATTACTAATATCTAATTCTTTTATTTCTTTTTCTATAATGTCTCTTAAATGACCATCACCAGCTAGCACTAGTTTAGCAGTAGGCTCTTTTTTTACTATTTCTTTAAAAATATGCAGTAAAAAATAGTGGTTTTTAGGCGTGTCAAACCTGCCAACATGGCCAATAACAAAATTAGAGTCTATGCCTAACTCTGTGCGTAAACTTGTGTATTTTTCTTTATTTGGTATAAAAGTAGCAGAGTCTATAGCATTCTTAATTACTTTTATTTCTTTATTTTTTGTACCGTATAGCCATTCTCCAGCTTTTTCTGCACAAGCAAAATAATGTGTTGCATAAGTACTGGTTTTTTTTCTAATTAAATGGTACAAAGTGTTTTTAATTGTTCTACCCGCTTGTACATTTTTATTTAGTATATTAAATACTGCATAAGGGTTTATTGTGGTATGGCTGTGTGCTATACGTATACTGCATGTTTTTTGTGCATGTTTAAGGACCATAAAACTTAATGCATTTAAATGCGAGTGTACAATAGTATATTCTGGGTGGCTAGCAAAAAAATCTTTTAATTGTTTATTATATTTAAAATAGTTTTTAGGCGATATAGCACAAACTTTATAAATACGGCCGCCTAATTCTTCTATTTCGTCTTCGTAAGCACTCTTGTAAGCTCTATGTAATAAAAAGTCGAATTGCACTTTTGATCTATCTACATTTCTGTAGTAATTCATCACCATAGATTCTGCACCGCCTCTTCCCATATTGGAAAGTACATGTAGTATACGTATTGGTTCTTTAGACATAATGTAGTATGAGCTAATTGAGTTAGGTTATAATTGGTTTATGAAATTAGAAAAGACTTTAATTTGTCTTTGTAATTCATATAGTAAAAGTCAGTTTTGGCAGTATTATAAGCTTCTGCTGCTATTTTTGTTTCTAAATGTGTATAGTTTTCTACAATGTAAAGTAATTTATTAAACATTGCTTTTTCATTATTTGGAGGAACAATAAACCCGTTAATACCATCTTTTATGTATAAACTATTGTCACTAATATCTGTAATTAAAATCATTTTTTTATGATTTAAATAATCAGATAACTTAGTAGAAAATCCGTACTTATTTTGCTTTGTATATCCTCTAGGTATAACCAATAAGTTTTGTTGGCTTAAAAAAGTGTTAAACTCTACTTCTCCTAAATTACCGTAATAGGTAATAGTGTCTTGTAAATTATAATTAAGAATGGCCTTGTCTAACAAAGCTTTGTTTTTTGGGTTTGCACTACCGCATAAGTTAAATGATATGTTATGCCCAGCTTCTTTAATTTTTGCAATAACAGCAATAAAAGAGGTTAAGTTTTCTTTACTAAGAGCTATACTGCCAGAAAAGCCAATATTAAATGCGTTTTGCTTTATGTATTTAGTAGTAGAATTTTTTAACTCTTTATATGGGTTTGTAAGTATAGGAATACGTATTGTATTTTTATTAAACTTATGACCATATTTTTCTATGGCGGTAGAGATACATATATGTCCGTTATAAAAATAGAGTAGTGCTTGCATTAAAAAAAAAGAAGATTTAAATACTATTTTTTTTAATGAATATTTAATATTTTTAATAGAAATAGAATCATGGAATGCAGCAGAATACATACGTACTTCATTGCTCTCAAAAAATACAGCTTGTTTTTTTAATCCTTTTAAGTAGAATAAACTAAGAGTTTCTAAAACAACTAAAGGAGAAGGGTAATGTATAAAAGTAGCTTTACCTTTTTGTTTAGCAAAGGAGTAAAGATTTTTTAAATAGTTGTAGGTCTTTATTGGATTGTGAAAGACTTTACTTTTTTGCTTGTGAACAAAAATATTTTCATCTACTTCTTCAAAATCTTTATCGTTAAAAGCCTCTGCACAACAAGTTGTTAAATATACTTTGTTATTGCTATTAGCCAGTGCTTTTGCATAGTATAACACACGTGTAGCACCTGCACTTCTTTCAAAAAAATCATCATTACTGTAGATGAAAATATTATGTTGGTTCATTAGTATTATTTGCTATATTATTCGCCCTTACGCCAAACAACTCTGTTTATATAATCTACGTAAGATATAATTATACGTACTACTTTTTCACTAACGTTAGGCATAGAGTAATCTGCTACTTGTCTAAAGTTACGTTCAGGATTTCTTTTTTGAACTTCTAAGGCTTCTAAACCTTGCATAATACGTTCAGGATTTAAACCTACCATCATTACAGATGCTTCTTCCATAGCTTCTGGTCTTTCATGTGCTTCTCTAATGTTTAATGCATTAAAGTTAAGGATAGAAGATTCTTCAGAAATTGTTCCACTATCAGATAAAACAGCAAAAGAATTGTATTGTAAAGCATTGTAATCTGAAAAACCTAGAGGTTTTAAAAATTGTATGTTTTTATGAGTTTCCATTTTTTTAGCATCTAACATATTCCGTGTTCTAGGATGTGTAGATACAATAATTGGAAAATTGTACTTTTCGGCAATTTGATTTAAAGAGGTAATTAGTCCTTCAAAATTTTTAGGATTACTTATGTTTTCCTCTCTATGAGATGAAACCACAAAATACTTTTGTTTTTCTAGATTTAATTTTTCTAAAACGTTAGAGGCTTCAATTTTAGCTCTAAACTGATCTAAAACTTCAAACATTGGGCTACCTGTTTTTATTATTCGGTCTGCAGGTAAACCTTCTTTTAGTAGGTATTCTCTAGCAATATCACTATATGTTAAATTAACATCTGCAACATGATCTACAATTTTACGGTTTGTTTCTTCTGGTACACGCTGGTCAAAACATCTGTTACCAGCTTCCATATGAAAAACAGGGATTTTTCTCTTTTTAGCCGGAATAGCACATAAGCAAGAATTTGTATCACCTAAAACTAAAAAGGCATCAGGATTTACATCTTCTAAAACAGGATCTATTTTTATCAAAATATTACCTACTGTTTCTGTTGCATTTTTTCCAGCAGCATTTAAAAAATGATCTGGTTTTCTAATCCCTAAATCATCAAAAAATATTTCATTTAATTCATAATCATAGTTTTGTCCTGTGTGTACAAGTATATGTTCTATGGCAGGGTTAGCATCTAATGCATTTAAAACACATGCTAATCTTATTATCTCTGGTCTTGTTCCTACTACTGTAAGTACTTTTAGCTTTTTCAATTTTTTAAATTTTAATTAGATACTGTTATACATTTACAAAATATGTGTCTGCGTCTTCTTGATTGTAAGGTTCATTAATCCAAAATAGCGTAATTAGTTCTTCTTCTCCAATATTTTTAATATTGTGTGTATACCATATAGGCATATCTACATATGCAGGTTCTTTACCATCTAAATAATAATCTATTACTTCATCAGTACCAATTTTACGCAATTGTATAAGTGCTTTACCGCTAATTACCGCAAAACGTTCTGCTTTTCTTGTATGAAAATGATTTCCTCTGGTAATACCAGGAACTGTTGTAGAAAATGAAAACTGACCACTAGTTTGTGTTCTTGCAATTTCTACAAAACTACCTCTTGGGTCTGTGTGTTTTGTATATTTTACCGGGTAATGATCTGTAGGTACATAACAACGAAATGTATTAAATAGTGCTTTTTCAAAAGTTTCTTCAAGACTAGGGAAAATACCATTTTCCATATAATCTTTTTTATACTGTTTAAGTAAATCTAATATTTTAGAAACCTTTTTAGTGTGTGGAGCAGCAATAGCTACTTCTGAAGCATTTTTACCAATATTAATGGTGTTTTCTGCCTTACCAGTTATAGCTTGTATGATAATGGCAATTAACTCATTAACATATATTAAGTTAACATCACTATCATTAATAATTGTAGGCTCTTCGCCATTGGCTACCTTGTGGCAAAACGTAGCTACAACAGAGTTGTAATTAGGCCTCCCAAAAGGCCCAAAAACATTAGGTATAGTTAAAGAAGTAAATTTACCATTAGTGTTGTTAGCCCAATTTATAAATTTTTCTTTACCTTCTTTTTTAGATTTACCGTACAGGTTCTCTTTTGTTTCTTGTGATGAAGAAGAGAATAAAATATGGGGTGTTACATTTTTACTTACACAAGCAGCAAGTAAATCATCTACTAAAGCAGTATTTGTATTGTATATTACGTTAGCATCTTCATGCCTGTTCATTGCAGCTAAATGAACAATTACATCACAAGATGCTACAAAATTCTCTAACTTTTCTTTATCAGAAAAAAAAGCTCTCTCAAATGGGATTAATGTTACCTTTTCATCTAAAGATAAAGTGTTGTACAAGTGGTTTCCAACAAAACCAGCTTGCCCCGTAATTCCAATTTTTTTCATGGTAGTGTTTCTTATAGTTATTGGTTAATAGGCCATTCCTCTAAATTAAATCTAAAATCATCAGCAACAGATTCTTCTACAGAAAAATTAGAAAAAACTAAAAGTGTAGAATTTTCTTCTTTTGCTTTAAAAGCTGTTGCATAACCACCAGTAATATGTAAAACAGATGGTGAATTAGAGTAAAGAGTTATTTTTTGTGTTTGTTGCTCTTCTTTGGAATTATTAAAATATGTTAACGGAGCTAAATAAACAGTAAAAGAACCAGCAGAACAATAAAACCATTTGTGTTCTTTAGCGTGCCCTTGCCAACCTCTTATGTTTGTTACTGAAGCAGGAGAAATCTCATACATCCTAACAACATCTCTAAGATCAAAATCATTAAAGAAATTTAGTTTGCCTCTCTCATCTGTATGAGAATTTCCCGTTATTATATTGTGTGAAACCATTTAAAGATTTTCTTTGATATAATCTAAACCTAATAAAGTTTCTTTTATTTGTGTATTGTTTAAGCGAGTTGTGTTGTGAGAATGGTAATCTTCAATCTTACTAATATCAGTTTCACCTTCAGAAAAATATCTATTGTAATTTAAATCTCTGTTATCTGCCGGAATTCTATAAAACTCGCCCATATCTTCTGCTTTCTGCATTTCTTCACGCGTACACAAGGTTTCATACAATTTTTCACCGTGTCTGGTACCAATAATTTTAATATCATTATCAGCTTTATAAATGTCTTTTACAGCTTGTGCTAACTCTCCAATTGTACTAGCGGGAGCTTTGTTTACAAATAAATCTCCTTGGTTACCATGTTCAAACGCAAATAAAACTAAATCTACAGCATCTTCTAAAGACATTAAAAAACGAGTCATGTTAGGGTCTGTAATAGTAAGTGGTTGGTTTTCTTTAATTTGATTTACAAATAAAGGTATTACCGAACCTCTAGAGGCCATTACATTACCATATCTAGTTAAGCATACAGTTGTTTTATTTTCTGGAATATTTCTTGCAGCAGCAACGGCTACTTTTTCCATCAAGGCTTTACTAATACCCATTGCATTAATTGGGTAAGCAGCTTTGTCTGTACTTAGGCAAATAATTTTTTTAACATCATGCGCTATAGCAGCATCAATTGTATTTTGTGTTCCAAATACGTTTGTTTTGGCGGCTTCTATAGGGAAAAACTCACACGAAGGTACTTGTTTTAATGCAGCGGCATGAAAAACATAGTCTACACCAGACATAGCTCTAGAAATGCTATTGTAATCTCTAACGTCTCCTATGTAAAATTTTACTTTATCATTTTTTAGTCTGTTACGCATATCATCCTGTTTTTTTTCATCACGGCTGAATATTCGTATTTCTTTAATGTCTGTTTCTAAAAAACGATTTAAAACAACATTACCAAATGAACCAGTACCACCAGTTATTAAGAGAGTTTTACCTTTAAACATGTTTATTTTTTTTTATAAAATTAATATAATAATATAGCATCACAATTAAATATAGACAACTCGCCAATATCTTAGTTATTATGGCGCCATTCATTTGAAAGTATTTTATAAGTAGTGTATATCCTAAAATATTTATAGCACCAACAAAAAATGCTGCATTGCGTAACTTTTTTCCTTCACCTTTGGCTCCTAAAAATCGATTAATTAAATCTCCTAAGCCATGAAAAATAAAGCCAAGGATTAAAAATTTAGCAATATTTGCAACAGGTAGGTAGTCTTTAGAGTAAAATTGTATAACCACATAATCTATTAATGAGTAAAAAATTACAAGAGCAAACGCTGTTACAGCAATACTAAAAAGAACAACTTTAGTTGGTATTTTAGGGAGGTGAACAAATTGTTTAAAATAGGTAGTGCCCATTACAGAAGGGATTATTAGTAACGGACTACATACAGTTAATGCAAGCATAAAAAAACCAACTTGTTTATTATCGTTTAAAAAATAAGAAATACAAATACCTGCAATATTAGCTGTAGCAACGCCCGCCAAACTGCCATAGTATATTGGCCTGCCATTGTGTTTGTTTTCTTTGTATAATTCTTTAACTAAGCTTTTTTTGTAGTTAAAGTTTGGTTTAATGGTGATTAATACAATTATGGTGGTGATAAATAATAAACCATAATATAGTAGTAAAACATTATTAACATTTAAAGTTGTAGTTGCGCTTATAGTGTAGGCTACAATAGCGTATGCTACCAAGGGTATAATAGTTAATAAAGCTAAGGTGTATATTTTATGAAGTCCTTTTAAAATTTCTAACAATGCTAAATTGGCTATAATTGCAGGTACAATAAAAAAATAAGTTCTAAATGTAGATCCAAAAGTTTCTTTAAAAAATAGGGGTTCTATAAAAGAATAAATAAAAACTAAAAGGACACCTACTGCAGATATTATGCTAAGTATAACTACAAATAATCCTAAATATTTTTTTTCTTTTACAGCATTGTTGTTTATTGCTATTAAGCGCGTAATAGATATAAAGAAACCTACAGAAACTAAACTTGCAATTAAACGTACTACAGTCTCTATATATTTAAAATCCCCAAATTTTTCTGGACCTAAAACTTTTGTATTAAGTATGCTTATTATAAAACCTAAAAGAACAGCAATAAAACTAGCGCCATACATAGCAAAAGTTTTTTTAAATGCTAAGAGTTGTTTTATCATGGAATGTTGTTACTAAATTTATACAGTACACGCCCTAATATAATACTCATAATTATAAAAAACAGATCTACAGACATTGTAGAAAATATAGCTAAGCCCGATAATCCTAAAAACCAAATTACAAGCACAAAACACTCTACCTTAGTTTCATAACTTAAGCCTCCTCTAAATAACATATAAATAGGAATACCACCACTTAAAAACGCATAGCATAAAAAAGGTATAAGCCCTCCCCACCATATTAAATAGAGCCATTGATTATCTACCGAAGTCCAAGCTTCTGCACCTAAAGAATAAGAAGCAAAAACACCGCTTCCTGTTACTAAATGGGAAAAATCTAGTTGAGAAATGAAAACTTTTAATTGTTCTGTTCTTGAATCATGTGTTCCTCTGTTCATTAACAAATCAAAAGAAGCACTTAAAATTTCTGTGTTTATTACTAAGTAGGTTAGTATAAGACTTCCTATACCAAGAAGTACAAGATATCCGCCTTTCTTTTTAGTATTAAAAAAGTCGAACATTACAGTTACAAAATATATTATTAAGAAAGATCTTGTCTGTATAACTAAGGATAGCACAATTCCTATGATAAGAATATAAACCCTTAGCCATTTTAATTTTTTATAATTTTTTAATATTAAGAAGGCATAAGGAGCTATCCAAATATAATTTACGCCGTATACTCTATATTTACTTAAGGCTTGTGACCGCCAACCACCTATACCAAAATCTACAAAATTGTATAGCGTTAGTATTGAGATGTAAATAGCGGCAAGAAATATAAATTTTTTAAAATTTTCATACCTTTTATCGCTATAGCTTACAAATATAACCCCTAAGCAGATCCATGTACCAATACCTTT
>NZ_JBDVAA010000074.1:0-1369 GCF_039943695.1 Cellulophaga sp.
CTTTTCTGTAACTTCTACCAGCTCATTACCTGTGGCAATAGTAGTTATTTTAGGTAGTTTTTTTACTGATACTTGTGCCTCTCCAACAGCAGATAGCACTCCTATTTCTGCAGCTGTAATTAATGTATTTTTATGTAATACAATAGCGCCTTTAAGTTTATCACTGCCTTGTATATGTATATTTTGACCTTGTACAGGTGCTTTTTGCAATTTTGCAACACCATTTTCAATATTAATATCCTCATACATTACAACAACATCTGTACTATTTGGTACAACTGCGCCTGTCATAATTTCTACACAAGAAGTTGTCTCTTTTAATTCTATAGTTGGATTACCCGCAGCAATCACAGCTTCAATTTTAAAAGAATTCTGACCTTTTTCTATAGCCTCATAAGACAATGCTATACCATCCTTAGTTGACCTATTAAATGGTGGAAAATCCCTATCAGCACTAACATCAATAGCTAAAACTCTACCAACAGCATCTTTTAAAGGTAACTGTTCTACTCCATAATCTACACTATGTTCTAAAACTTTAGTATATGCTTCTTTAAATGTAATCATTTCTAATGTGCTATTTCTAAACTTCTATAGGCGTTAATTCCGCCCTCTACGTTTATAACCGTAATTTCTTTTTCTAAAAGCTGATTTTGAGCAATTCTGCTGCGTTTTCCAGACTGACAAATGACATAAACAGCCTTGTTTTTTTCTATTTTAGATTGATATTTATCTAAATCTAACAAAGGAATATGCGTAGCATTCTTTATATGATACTCATTAAATTCTGCCAATGTACGTACATCTACCAATTGAAAATCTTTATTAGCAGAAATAAGCCCTTTAAAATCATTAATTGTTATTGATAAACCTGTAGAACAGCCATTATCTCCATAGGAATCTTCTAAACTTGTACGCTCTAAATTTTCTTTTACAACAGTAAATTTTATTTTATTATATGCCTGATGCAAACCATTAAACAAGAGTAATTCTCCAGACAATACCTCTCCTATTTCGGTTATTAATTTAACCGTTTCTAGAGCCTGTAAATTACCAATAATACCAGGCACAACACCTAGCACTCCGTTCTCATTGCAATTAGGTATTTCATTAGCAGATGGCATATTAGGAAACAAACAACGGTATGTTGGTCCGCCTTTATAATTAAATACACTTAACTGGCCTTCAAAACCTTGTATTGCACCAGAAACAAAAGGTTTCTTTAAAAGAACACAAGCATCGTTAACCAAATATCTGGTTGCAAAATTATCAGATGCATCTACAACAACATCAAAATTAGAAACTACATCTAAGACATTCTCTTTTGTTAAAAATGTATTGTATGTTTTAAATAGTGTTGTGCTATTTT
>NZ_JBDVAA010000075.1:0-4309 GCF_039943695.1 Cellulophaga sp.
AAAACCAAACAGAGTCTTTTATAGGAGTGCCAACACCAGCAAACGCGTTATTAATTATATCATTACCATTAATATTAGTTTATCAAAACTATCCTGTTTTAAACGATTTAATTTTAAATCAATGGTTTTTATTAGCGGTAACAGCTTTAAGTGCATTTTTACTAAATGCTAATTTACCTTTATTTGCCTTAAAGTTCAAAACGTGGAATTTTAAAGACAATGCAATACGCTATATCTTTTTAATACTTTGTATTGTATTAATAACAACACTAAAGTATTTAGCAGTACCAATTATAATAGTAGTTTATGTGCTATTATCTATGTTTAGTAAATTGGCAATTAAAAAAGCCTAAACTAAATAGAGTAGTGGTTTAGAAATCTATTTTAGTTTTACGTAGTTCAAAGTTTTGACCAAGGTATACTTGCCTTACCATTTCATCAGCGGCTAGTTCTTCTGGTTCTCCAGATTTTAAAATACCACCTTCAAACATAAGATAAGACCTTTCTGTAATAGCAAGAGTTTCTTGTACGTTGTGGTCTGTAATTAGGATACCGATGTTTTTGTTTTTTAACTGAGCAACAATGCGTTGTATATCTTCTACCGCAACAGGATCTACACCTGCAAATGGTTCATCTAGTAATATAAATTTTGGATCTGTGGCTAAAGCGCGTGCAATTTCTGTACGTCTACGCTCTCCACCAGAAAGCAAATCTCCTCTGTTTTTACGTATGTGTCCTAAACTAAACTCTTCAATAAGAGACTCCATTTTCATATGTTGCTCTTTTTTACTCAGTTTTGTAAGTTGTAGTACACTTAAAATATTTTTTTCAATACTAAGTTTTCTAAAAACTGAAGCCTCTTGTGCCAAATAACCAATTCCGTTTTGTGCTCTTTTGTACATAGGAAATTGTGTAATATTCATATCATTTAGATAAATATTACCTCCATTTGGTTTAACAAGCCCAACAATCATATAAAAAGAAGTTGTTTTACCTGCACCGTTAGGGCCTAGTAAACCAACAATTTCTCCTTGGTTAACTTCCAAAGATATACCTTTTACTACTTGTCGTCCTTTATAGGACTTCATAATATTGTCTGCTCTAAGCTTCATTTTTTCCATAGAATATCCAAATCTAAGTTATTCTTCTTGTAAACAGAGAAGATTTACCGTTTTTTTAACCTTCTTGGTTAGCCTCTATAGCTTCCCAATACTCGTGTGCGCGTCTTAAATGTGGAATAACAATACTGCCACCAACAAGAGTTGCAATACTAAGGGTTTCCATAATTTCTTCTTTATTGGCACCTTCTCTGTGCGAACTCTCTAAATGATATTTTACGCAATCATCGCAACGTAAAACCGCAGAAGCAACAAGTCCAAGTAACTCTTTAGTTTTTACATCTAGAGCTCCTTTACTATATGCGTTAGTATCAAGATTAAAAATTCTATTGATAACCTTATTTTTATCTGCTAATATTTTATCGTTCATTTTAGAACGATATTCGTTAAACTCTTTAACTGGATTTTGTGACATTCTTACCTAACTTTTTTGCTTCATTTTTTAACACTCTTCTAGAAATATAAATACTAATTTGATATAGTATTATAACGGGTATTGTTACTACAATTTGACTAGCAACATCTGGTGGTGTTATAACAGCAGCAACTATTAATACTACAACCAATGCTATTTTTCGGTGTTTTTTAAGTACCTCTGGAGTAACCAAGCCTACTTTAGTTAAAAAGTATATAATTATAGGAAGCTCAAACATAATACCACATGCAATTACGGATGCTTTTACGGTAGATATAAAAGAGCTTAAATCAAATTCATTTAATACCTCTTTACTAACTTGGTATGTACCTAAAAAGTTAATAGAAAAAGGAGTTACAATGTAGTAACCAAATAGCACACCAGAGAAAAATAAAAATGATGCAGCAAAAATAAATCCTTTAGAGTTTTTTCGTTCTTTTTCGTATAAACCTGGGCTAATAAAACGCCACATTTCATATAAAATATACGGAAAACCAAGTATAAAACCAGCCCAAATAGATGTCCATATATGAGCAGAAAATTGCCCAGCCATAGTTCTACTTTGTATAGTAAAAGGTAAGGTTTCTGCACAAAAGCTAGATTCCATTCCAAAATAAGTAGCTAAAGAACAAAAGAATTTATAGGTAGGAAAATCCATTTTCTTAGGACCTAGTAAAACCGTGTCAAAAATAAATTCTTTCATTGCAAAAGCAACAACACCAATAATTACTACGGCTAATGTAGATCTTATTAAATGCCATCTAAGTTCTTCTAAATGGTCTAAAAAGGACATTTCGTCCGGACTTTTTTTATTTTTTGCCATTATAAAATGCCTTCGTTTACTAAGTTATGTAAATGTAACAAACCAACATATTTGTTATTTTCTAAAGCTACTAACTGTGATATTCCTTGCTGTTGCATTAGTTCTAAAGCATCAACCGCTAAAACGTCTGTATTTACTGTTTTTGGACTTTTAGACATGATATCTTTTGCAGTTAAATTACCAATATTATCATACTTGTTAAGCATACGTCTTATATCACCATCAGTAATAATACCAACAACCTCATTGTTTTCTATAACAGCTGTAGCTCCAAGCATTTTCTTAGAAATTTCTACAATAGCTTGCTTTACAGGAGTATTTGAAGTAACCTCTGGTTTTTGGTTATTTTTTACAATGTCATTTACACGTAAATATAGTCTTTTACCCAAAGCACCACCTGGATGATATTTAGCAAAATCTTTACTTGTAAAACGTTTTAGTTCTAAAAGAGATACGGCAATAGCATCACCAATAACCAATTGTGCAGTTGTACTAGTGGTAGGGGCTAAATTATTTGGGCAGGCCTCTTTTTCTACATATGTGTTTAGTACAAAGTTAGACTGTTGCGCTAAAAAAGAATCTGTATTGCCTGTCATTCCAATTAATATGTTACCACCTCTTTTTATTAATGGAACCAAAACTTTAATTTCTGGTGTGTTACCGCTTTTAGAGATGCAAATAACCACGTCATCTTTTAAAACAGTACCAAGGTCACCGTGTATTGCATCTGCAGCATGCATAAATATAGATGGTGTACCAGTAGAGTTTAAAGTAGCTACTATTTTTTGTGCAATAATAGCGCTCTTTCCAATACCAGAAATTATTAATCTGCCTTTAGAATTGTAAATGGCATTTACAGCATCTGTAAAATTGGAATCTAGTAGGTTAGATAAATTTTTTATGGCATCAGCTTCATTAGAAATTGTACGCCTTGCAATATCTAGAATTGTTTTGGAGTTGCTCAATGTAATCTTAAATTATGTGTTCTTTTAAAAAAGATGTATTATCTTTAAGAATACAAAATTACGTAAACTTATTTTTATGTGATACAGTAATTTGATGGAAATTAAAATTGACTTAAATTTTGTTTGGATTCCTAAAATTTGAGTATCTTGAAATTTATTTTATAAAAACAGGAATACAACCATTATAATATACTATGAGTAATTCTAAGATTGATTTGCATGCTTCCTTAAAAAAGTTTTTTGGCTTTAATAAGTTTAAAGGTCTTCAAGAAGATGTTATCAATAACTTGCTTCAAGGTAATAATACATTTGTAATAATGCCTACTGGCGGAGGAAAATCTCTCTGCTATCAATTACCTGCTCTAATGCAAGAGGGTACTGCTATTGTAGTTTCTCCCTTGATTGCCTTGATGAAAAACCAAGTAGATGCCATACGTGGTATATCTTCTGAGCACGGTATAGCACACGTTTTAAACTCCTCATTAACCAAAACGCAAGTAAAAGAGGTTAAAGAAGATATTGTAAATGGTGTAACTAAAATGCTGTATGTTGCTCCTGAATCTTTAATAAAAGAAGAGTATGTTGAGTTTTTAAGATCTGTAAAAATTTCTTTTGTTGCAGTAGATGAAGCTCATTGTATATCTGAGTGGGGACACGATTTTAGACCTGAGTATAGAAACTTAAAAAGCATTGTTGGTAGGTTAGGAGATGATATTCCTATGATAGGTTTAACAGCAACAGCTACACCAAAAGTACAAGAAGATATTGTTAAAAACTTAGGTATTACTGATGCTAAACTTTTTAAAGCGTCATTTAATAGGCCTAATTTGTTTTATGAAGTACGACCAAAGACATTAAATATAGAGGCTGATATAATTCGTTTTGTAAAACAAAACATTGGTAAATCAGGAATTATTTATTGTTTAAGCCGTAAAAAAGTTGAAGCATTAGCGCAAGTATTACAAGTTAATGGTATTAGTGCAGTGCC
>NZ_JBDVAA010000076.1:0-24028 GCF_039943695.1 Cellulophaga sp.
CAAACAGGTTTTTATTTATGAAGGTGATAATGATATTGCAGGTGATAGAAGTTGCAAGTTAGTACTATCACAACTAACAGAAATAATTAACAAAATAAAAAAAGCCAATACCAATACACAAATTGTTTTAATCTCTGTTAAACCTAGTATTGCTAGGTGGCACCTAAAAAGAAACTATAAAAAACTAAACAGAAAATACAAAAACTTAGCAAAGAAAAACCCTAACATAACTTATGTAGATGTTTGGAAACCTATGCTAAATGGCAAACAGTTAAAACCAGATATTTTTACCCAAGACAACCTACATATGAACGCCAAAGGATACCAAATTTGGCAAAGTGTAATTACAAACTATATTAACTAACCAATTTAAATGAAAAATTCTATTTTATTTAGAACCTTATTAACCCTTATTGGCATTTTTACAATAATTGCTTGCCAAGAAAAAAGAGTAATTATTAACTACCCAACTACAGATTTATCTGCAGAAAGTATGGTTCCCTTACCGTTAAAAGTTACACCTACTAATAGCGCATTTGGATTAGATAAAAATACAGCTATTTATACCTCTAAAAATTCTGGTTTTGAACAAGTGGGTTCTTTTTTATCTAATAAAATTAGCTCAAAAATTAACTTAGAGGTTCCTGTAAATAGTACAAACCCTGAAACATCTAAAATTATATACATAAATAAAACAGATAGCTTAGAGTTAGATAATAAAGAGGCTTACCAAATGTATATTACACAAGACTCTATAATTATTAATGCAAAAACAGCTGCTGGTGCTTTTAGAGGTATACAAACTCTAAGGCAAATTATACCAGAAGAAAGTAATGACACGCTTACAGCACACAAAATGTGGTTAATACCTAGCGGAAAAATACTTGACCAACCAAATTACGAGTACAGAGGTGCTATGTTAGATGTTGCTAGGCATTTTTTTAGTGTTGATGATGTAAAAAAATACATAGATATTTTAGCTTACTATAAGTTTAATGCTCTACACTTACATTTAACAGATGACCAAGGCTGGCGTATAGAAATTAAATCTTGGCCAAAATTAACAGAAATTGGAGCTAGCACAGAAGTTGGCGGTGGTCCTGGAGGTTTTTATACCCAAGAAGATTTTAAAGAATTAGTGCGTTATGCTGAAGAAAGACATATTATTATTGTACCAGAAGTAGATATGCCAGGACACACAAACGCTGCTACAGTTGCTTACCCGCAATTAAATGGCAACGGAAAAACGCCTAAAATTTATACAGGTATGCGTGTTGGCTTTAGTACTCTTGATACAGATAAAGATCTTGTTTATGCCTTTGTAGATGATGTTGTAAGAGAAATTTCTGCTATTTCCCCTGCTCCTTATTTTCATTTAGGAGGAGATGAGAGTCACGTTACAAAGAAAAAAGATTTTAAAAAGTTTATTTTAAAAGTTTCTAAAATTGTAGAAAGTCACGGAAAAACACCAATAGGATGGGATGAAATTGCTACAACAGATATTAGTAGTAATTCTGTTGCTCAATTCTGGAGAAGCAAAAAAAATGCAAAATTGGCATTAGGAAAAGGGATGAAAATTATATTATCACCAGCTAAAAAAGCTTATTTAGATATGCAGTATGATACGTTATCTAAACACGGCTTGCACTGGGCAACATATATTCCTGTAGATTCTGCCTATATATGGACACCAGAAACATTTGTAAAAGAATTACCTAAAGAACAGGTTTTAGGTATTGAAGCCCCTTTATGGTCTGAGACTATTAGCAATATTGAAGAGTTAGAATATTTAGCTTTTCCTAGAATTATTGGTTACTCTGAGCTTAACTGGACCATAAAAGAAAATAGAAATTGGAAAGACTATAAAATAAGATTAGCCAACCAAGCCCCTTATTTAGAGAGGATGAACGTAAAATATTATCCAACAAAATTAATAGATTGGAAAAAAAGCAAACATACTTTTAAAGAGATAGATAAAGATTAAAAAAATAAAATTTATTATAAAAACTAGATTTAGTTTGTTACCAAAACAATAAGTCTAGTTTTTTTATGCAATAAGAAATACAGGTAAGAGTTATATTACATACATTACAACATCATAAACCTAGAATATTTAATTTATGCAAAACATTCAATTTCCTGTTACTTTTCAGTTTAAAATATCTACTTTTTCTAATGATTTTACAGCAACAGATGCTACTGGTAAAACTATTGCCTATGTAAAACAAAAGATGTTTAAATTTAAAGAAGAGATTAAAATTTACAATGACGAATCTAAAACAAAAGTAAATTATAGCATAAAAGCAGATAAATGGTTAGATTTTTCTGCAGCATATGCCTTTAAAGATGAAAACGGAAAAGAATTTGGTAAAGTAGCTCGTAAAGGGTGGAGATCTATTTGGAAAGCACATTACAATATTATTGATGAAAACCAAAAACAACAATATAACATAAGCGAAGAAAACCCTTGGGTTAAGGTATTTGACTCTATGCTAGGCGAAATTCCTGTCTTAAATTTCTTTACAGGCTATTTATTTAATCCGTCTTATATGGTTAAAGACAACCAAGGAAAATCTATTATAAAATTAAAAAAGAAGCCTTCTTTTTTTGGTAGAAACTTTGAGCTAAGTAAGCAAGGAGAAATGGATAATGATGATGACGACCGTATAATGCTAGGATTAATGATGATGATTTTACTAGAACGCAGAAGAGGATAATCTATAATATTTAAAATGCCTTGTGTAATACAAGGCATTTTTTATTTTAAACTCTCTCTTAAAGACTTTAATATTTTTTGTAATTTATCATAATTTAATGGTTTTTCTAAATAGCTTATTACATCTAAAAATGTTTCTGCTTTTTCTTTATCTGATGGTCTCCCAGAAGAAGTTACTATAACAATGGGAACTCCCATACAAATACAACTTTGCTCTTTAACCTCCATAAACTCAAAACCATCCATAATAGGCATATTAATATCTAAAACAATTAAGTCTGGCTTATTATCTTTTAAATAATCAATAGCTTCCTTGCCGTTTTCTACAGCTGTTATATTTGTATATCCTAAATTATTTAACTTACTAGTTGTTATAAAGTTAGTTACTACATCATCTTCAATTAGTAGAATTTTACATAAGTTGGTTAATTTTTCTTCCATTAAAAATATATTTTAAATTGAGTTCCTTTGTTTTCCTCACTCTCTACTAGCACTTTACCTCCATTATTTACAACTATGGAATGTAGTATGTATAGGCCTACTCCTAAACCTTCTACGTGAGTATGCATTCTTTTGAATAACCCAAAAACTTTAGTTGAGTCATTACTGGTATCAAAACCTAAACCATTATCCTTTACTATTAAAACTGGTTTATTATCTTCTAATAGTGTTGTAACCGAAATTATTGGTTTTCTACGCGGATGTTTATACTTAATTGCGTTAGAAATTAAATTATGTAAAATGCTCTCAAATTGTACAGCATTGTAATTAATTTTAGGGTAAGCCGCAAAATCTTCCTTTATTATTGCTCTAGTATTTATAATTTTTTCAGAATGTATTGCCTTAATCTTTGCAACTACTTCTTTAAAATTTACAACCTCCTTTTTATCTTCTAAACTAGACTTTAAAGCTATTACATTGTTTAAAGCCTTTAACTTATCGCACATAAGTTTACCAACATATTTTAGCTTATCAAATATGGGTTTTACTTCATCAGTAATTACATTACTAGACTCTAACATACCAAAAAGGCTCTGCATATTGGTTAAAGGAGCTCTAAGGTCATGCGCTGCAACATAAGAGAACTCTTCTAATTCTTTGTTTTTTTGTTTAAGATTTTTATTTACTTTTTCTAAATTATTTTGTGTGGCTTTTAATTTATCAATTGTAGCTATTAAATTTGTAACATCTAAAGTAGTAACCCCCAAACCTTCACCTACTTTAAAGGCTCTAACTATAAAAACAAAAGTTTTATCATCTGTGTAAAAAGATATTTCATCTAAGCTAATAGGTACTCCTGTCTCTATAACTTTTTTATATGACTCTAATCTTTCTGTACCTTCTAAATAAGGAAAAGCTTCTAAAATAGATTTACCAATAAAATCATCCTTTTTTATATTTAGAGTAGATATGGCAGCTTCATTCATATCTAAGAATACCATATTTTTATCAAATATTACACTTGGCGTATGTGCCATATCAAAAAAAGCTCCTTTAATCTCACTGTCTACATTAATAACTTCTACACTCATACTACTTGTTTTTTATTTGGGGTTAAAACTGTAATCTGTAGCAAATTTGAGGTTAATTAAACGTAATAATAGTTTGGTTGCTATAGAAAGCTATAAAGTGTAGACCAATGGTAAAATAGTTTAGTTAAATAAAAAAAGGCAACATATAAATTATATGTTGCCTTTTTCTTTTACTTAAGTTTCTGTTGTTATTCTGCAGCAGACTCTTCTGTTTCTTTATTTTCCTCTGGTTCAGAAAAATCTGTGATACCATGTTCATGTAATAAGTTATACCATTGTATTACTTTTTTAATGTCACTAGCATACACACGATCTTCATCATAATTAGGTAAAACTTCAAAGAAATATTCTTCTAATTTTAACTTGTCATCTTTATGCTTAACAGATGTTTTTTCTCCGTTTTCTTTTGTTTGTATTTTATTAAATACCTCTCTTAAAGGAACTTCTTCCTCTAACGTATAAATAGCAATTTCTGATAAAACACTAACATTTGTACGCATATTAACAGTACTTCTTTTTCCGTCCATTAAAGACTCTGCTATAAAACCCGTACGTGTTTGTGTTACCAACTTGTGTAATCCTGGTTTTCCAGAAATGGATAAAATTTTATCTAAACTCATATTTTACTTTATAAATCTTCTACAAATATTATATTTTTTATATCGATAAAAAAGGAATCTATCTTCCTTTTTTCATTTCAGGAAAACGCATTCTGTATTCTACTCTAATTTTTCCTTTAGAAATGTTACTTAACTTACTCTTTAACAACCTTTTCTTTAATGATGATAATTTGTCTGTAAACAATATACCTTCTATATGGTCATACTCGTGCTGTATAACCCTTGCTAACAAACCGTTATACTCTTCTGTGTGCTCCTTGAAGTTTTCATCTAAATAAGTAATTTTAATATTTTCTTTTCTAGATACATCTTCTCTAATATCTGGTATACTTAAGCAACCTTCATTAAAGGACCACTCATCCCCTGTTTCTTCAGTAATTTTTGCATTAATAAATACTTTTTTAAAGCCACTTAAAGCTTTTTGTTCTTCCTTAGACAAATCTTCATCGTCTGAAAAAGGAGTTGTGTCAACCAAAAAGATACGTACCGGCAAACCAATTTGTGGTGCAGCCAAACCTACGCCACTAGCGTTATACATAGTCTCCCACATATTTTCTAAAAGCTCCTTCAACTTAGGATGATCTTGGTTTATATCTTTTGCTTTTTTTCTTAGCACAGGGTCGCCATATGCTGTTATTGGTAAAATCATATTACTACTTAATTTTTATACATTGTTTTTATAAAACAATTAAAATTTTAATTTCTATTTAAATAAGACTGTAAAATAATTGTAGCACTAATTTCATCTACCAGTGCCTTATTTTTACGCTGTTTTTTATTTAACCCACTATCTATCATTGTCTTAAATGCCAATTTAGATGTAAAACGTTCATCTTCTCTTTCTACTGGCATATTAGGAAAAATAGTTTTAAGTTTTACTAAAAAAGGTACAATTAACACTTCGGACTCAGAAGCGGTATTATTCATCTGTTTAGGTTCACCTACTATAATTTTTTCTACCTTTTCTTTAGCAATATAATCCTTTAAAAATGTTAAAAGATCTTTGGTTTCAACTGTTGTTAGCCCAGATGCTATTATTTGCATTTCATCTGTTACAGCTATACCTGTACGTACTTTTCCAAAATCTAAAGCTAGTAATCTACCCAAACTGTTTTTTTTGGCAAAAATAATATATAAATTGTTATATGTTTACATTTGATTAAATTATTAAGCCTCACCTATTATCTTTGCTAAAATTGATTTTTACAAAAATGACAGAATTACAAAAAACTATAGAAGCTGCTTGGGATAACCGAGAATTACTAAAAGAAACAGCTACACAAGATGCTATTAGAGAAGTTATAGACCTAATAGATAATGGGAAACTTAGATGTGCAGAGCCTGTTGAAGGCGATTGGCAAATTAATGAGTGGGTAAAAAAAGCTGTTGTTCTTTATTTTCCTATTCAGAAAATGGAAACATTAGAAGCTGGTATTTTTGAATACCATGATAAAATGCCTTTAAAAAGAGGTTATAAAGAAAAAGGAATTCGCGTTGTACCTAATGCAGTTGCAAGGCACGGAGCTTACATATCTCCTGGCACTATTTTAATGCCTAGTTATGTAAACATTGGCGCTTATGTAGATGAGGGTACAATGGTAGATACTTGGGCTACAGTTGGTAGTTGTGCACAAATTGGTAAAAACGTACACCTTAGTGGTGGTGTTGGTATTGGTGGTGTTTTAGAGCCTTTACAAGCATCTCCTGTAATTATAGAAGATGGTGCTTTTATTGGGTCTAGATGTATAGTTGTAGAAGGTGTTAGAGTAGAAAAAGAAGCTGTTTTGGGTGCTAATGTTGTTTTAACAATGAGTACTAAAATTATAGATGTTACTGGTGATACTCCAGTAGAAATGAAAGGTAGAGTACCTGCACGTTCTGTAGTTATACCTGGTAGCTATACTAAAAAGTTTGCTGCTGGTGAATACAACGTACCTTGTGCTTTAATTATTGGTAAACGTAAAGAAAGTACTAACAAAAAAACATCTTTAAATGATGCTTTACGAGAGTATGATGTTGCTGTATAGTAAATGTCTACTAGAGAAACAAAAAGCCCACAATTGTAATTGTGGGCTTTTTGTTTTTTATAAAAAACACATTTTAGTACTAATCTTTTATAATACCAAATTTAGTTACCTTATGTTTTAAGGTACGAGTTTCTTTTCTAATATCGTTATTTATCTTCCAGCTTTCTTTGTTTGCATAACCTCTTGGATGGTCTAAGTGAACAACAATTACAAACTAGCTAATATAACAATTCCAATACTTTATCAACTTGCATAATAAATCCTATTGCTTTTACTTACATTACATTCTTACCCACCAAATTCTAACACCCAATAATTTATATTGCAATTCAATATTAAAATAATTATTAATATTGAGAATATATATTCAATACTAAAGTTTTTATTTATTAAATCAAAAATCTTACACCCTTAATAAAACACAACAAATATTAAATTACTATTAAAAAAATAACAATAAGTAAGATTAAACCTATTTTATTTGTTTTTTTTACTACTATTGTTTTGTAATTATAAAACATATTAAATATGAAAAAAATTTCTATTATTATTATTTGTATTTTCAGTATCTATTCTTGTCAAAAAGAAGAATTAACTACTAACGATTTCAAGGGTGCTTATTTTGAAAATTGGGATGAATTTCATAAATATCACCTAGAACTTGAATTTTTACCAGATGAGATTTCTGCTCTTGAATCAGTGTTGGAAAAGGATTATAAATCATTTTTAGAAATAGCTCTAAATTCAGATGATGACAAAATATTAGAAATTGAAAATAAATTAACATATGGCTTAATGGCTATACTAAACAGTGATTTACAATTCAAAATCGGAGAAAAAATAATCACTTTCAAAGAAGATGCTTTTTATAAGTTTGACACAAGAAAAAACTCCTTTATTAAAGTAGATAATGTAGACGTATCTATAATTGAGTTTGAAAATTCAGGAGAAAGTTCAAAAATTTACATTTCTGGAACCAATACAGGAGGTTATTCAAAAAAAGATTTTTGGAGAAATGCATATTACAGGTGTTCAGACAACGCAAAGATACTTGGGCCTTCAAATCGTCAAATGAGGTATACTCAACAATTAAAATCTCTTCGCTCTGGAAGTACTGCCGCTCTTTTTATAGAAACAAAATTATTTTATAGAAATAGTAAGAATAAATTAAGATTCGCTAAAAAAGAAGAAAAAAATTACACTTATAATATTCAAGGCACTGTAGGAATTGCAGTAGCTCCATATTGGAATCATTATGAAACTCAAATAAATTATCAAAATACAACACGTTGTACTAAATCTAAATATAATAGACAGTTACTTGCTGAAGTATTCCCAACAGATGGTAGATCATGGCACATAGATTTAACAGGAACGATTACTCATCACATTAATGGAGATAGTGAATCAAACAAATGGATTGCTCCTGTAAATTGGAAATAAATATTAATTTTCACTCACTTAAATAATGTAAAATTTATATTTTATAAAAAAGCCCACAATTCTAATTGTGGGCTTTCTTTTGTATTTACTATTTTTTAAATATTTACATTATCTGATTTCTAAAATAGAACTTAATATCTTTTCTAAAAAATAAAAACTTTTTTTGAAATGATAGTTTATCACGATCATTAGTATTTAATACTTTTTGAACTTTATGACCTTGTAATCTTATCCAAGATCTTGATATCTTATACTCTACTGCATCTATAATAGAGCCAAAATCTATCACTTTTGATTTGATTCCTAAATTCCATAAACGCAAAGCAATTACATTAGAAGTACTACCTGCAGATGGAATTATTAAATCTACTTTTTTTGCATTTTCCTCAATGTCAGGCCACCACAAATCTATAGATTCATAAGCATGCTTTACTGGAATTTCAACATAAAAATCTATTTTTCCATATAATTTCTCTGCAATTTCTTTACTAGTAGACCCTATAAACATTTTTTTTAAAGGTCTTATTTCTTCATCTAAAAAAGCTTTCAGTACCTTTGGTCTAAAAACTGCCATACATTGAAAAATACAGGGGTTTTCATATGTAACATCTTCAGAAAATTCTTTTTTCTTCATTACATCAATCATATCCTGCTGCCAAGAAAAATTTTTATAAATACCGCTAGCGTGAAACTCATCATATGGATAATTAATGGGACAAGCTATTAAATAATCATTATCTTTAATTTTAAACGATGCTTCCAGTTCAGTTTCTAACCCTTTACTGTAAATATAATTTCTGTGATCTTTTTTCATCAAAGTAACAAATTCTCCATCTCCAAACCTTACGAAATATAAGCTTTTCTTGTTCTTAAAGCTCTTTATAAAAAAATCATAAGATTCTTTTATTCCTTTCGTTTTTATAGAATTTAAGTTTCTTCTTGAATTGTTGAAAAATAAATTATGGAAATAATATTTTATGGGCTTCATATATGAAAGTTAAAACAACAAATATATTCATTTTAGCAAGAGATAAACATAACGATGTCTAATTTGGGATATTTATAAATTAATAACCTTTAGTGAATTCTTTTTTATTGATTTAAAACAATACTTGTTATTATCAATTAAAAAGTTTCATTTTTAAATTATCTTTGAAAGCTAAATTAACATTTATAATGATTGTAGGTTTTGACGCAAAAAGAATTTTTCACAATAATACTGGTTTAGGGAATTATGGAAGAGATTTAGTAAGAATTATTTGTCAACACACTAATATTAATAAATTAATATTATACAATACTAAACCCTCTAATAAAGATAGAGTTTTTAAATCTCCTATCATATCTGTTGTTTATCCTAATTCTTGGCTTTGGAAAAAATTTTCATCAATATGGAGGGTTTTTGCTCTTAAAAATAGTATTATTAATGATAACCCAAATATTTACCACGGAATAACAGGAGAAATTCCTTTAGGATTAAATAAAACAGGTGTTAAAAGTATTGTAACCATTCATGATTTAATTTTTATCACACATCCGCAATACTACTCTACCATAAATAAATTTATTTATACACTTAAATTTAAATATGCTGTAAAAAATTCTACTAAGATTGTTGCAATAAGTGAACAAACTAAAAAAGATATTATAAAGTACTCAAATGTAAGTTCTGACAAAATAACTGTTGTTTATCAAGGTTGTAATTCTGTTTTTAAAAAAGAATATAGCACTAGTGAAAAAGAAAAGGTTAAAGTAAAATATAATTTACCTAACCAGTTTATATTAAACGTAGGTACTATACAAGAAAGAAAAAATGCGTTATTAATAGTTAAAGCTATAAATGGTACTAAAAACAAATTAGTATTAATAGGAAACGAAGAAGCACACGCAAAAAAAATAAGAGAGTTTATCACAGAACATAATCTTGAAGATCAAGTTTATTTTTTAAAAAATGTAGAGTTAAAAGAATTAGCTATTATCTACCAATTGGCAACAGTATTTTGCTACCCATCATTATGTGAAGGTTTTGGAATACCTATTATTGAAGCTTTATATAGCAAAACACCTGTTATAACTACAATGGGCAACTGCTTTCCTGAAGCTGGCGGACCTAATTCTTTTTATATTAAGCCTAATGATGATAAAGATTTGAAATTAAAAATAAATACCCTATTCTCTAATCCAGAAATAAGACAAAATATAGCTAAAAAAGGGTTAGACTATGCCCAAAAATTTAATGATGATGTTACTGCTAGCAATATGTATAGTGTCTATAAATCCATATTATAATGGCAAATATTTGTTTTTTAAATAGTACAAAGACTTGGGGTGGTGGAGAAAAATGGCATTATGAAGCCTGTTTATATATGCACAGCAAAGGTCATAATGTTATAGTAGTTACTAACAATCAATCAGAACTATATAAAAAAATAATAAAAACAGATATTCAATATGTAAATCTTGACATAAATAATCTTAGCTTTTTAAACCCTTTTAAAATAAGGAAATTAAATAAAGTTCTTAAAGAAAATAACATAGACTGTATTGTTATCAATATTTCAGAAGATTTAAAAATAGGTGGCTTAGCAGCAAAAAAAGCTGGTGTTGAAAGAATTGTTTATAGAAGAGGAAGCGCAACTCCAATAAAAAATAGTTTTTTAAATCGATATTATTTTAAAAATGTAATTACGGATGTACTTACCAACTCTAATGCTACAAAACTATCTGTGTTAGCAAATAACAAAAAATTATTTCCTGAAGAGAAAATTAAGATTATTTACAACGCCATTGATTGTTCTAATAATTCTAAAGAAATTCTACATAATAATAATTTTAACGAGGAACTTATAATAACAAGTTTGGGAAGGTTAGAGTATGAAAAAAATCATCAATTTTTAATTCATTTATCTAAAGAATTAAAAGACAGAAACATTAAACATAAAATTTATATAGGAGGTGATGGGTCTCTAAAAGAAAAATTAGTAAAATTATCTAAAGAGCTTAATGTGCATAACGAAGTTATTTTTTTAGGCTTTATAGACGATATAAAAAAGTTTATAAAATCTAGCCATATATTTATACACCCTTCACTATGGGAAGGTTTTGGGTATGTACTTGCTGAAGCTTCTCTCTGCCATAAACCTGTTATTGCTTTTAATACTACAAGTATACCAGAAATAGTAATAAATAATAAAAGTGGTTACGTAGTAGAACTAAATAATGTAAATAAAGTTGCTAACAAAGTAGAACTTCTTGCATCTAATAGTAAATTAAGAGATGAATTAGGAACTTATGGGTTTAAT
Source organism: Cellulophaga sp. (assembly GCF_039943695.1). NCBI lineage: Bacteria > Pseudomonadati > Bacteroidota > Flavobacteriia > Flavobacteriales > Flavobacteriaceae > Cellulophaga > Cellulophaga sp. The sequence goes on from NZ_JBDVAA010000076.1 coordinate 11,641, forward strand.
TATATCAACTCAACCTTTAACAACTCTTTTATTTGCAAGCAAATGGAAGAGTATTTAGCTCCAAAAAATAAAAAAAATAAAATCTCAGCATTACTAATAACTTATAATGAAGAAAATAATATATGTGAAGTTATAGAAAATATAAGTTTCGCTGATGAGATTATAGTTATAGATTCTTTTAGTACTGATAAAACTGAAGAACTTGCAAAAAAATATAACAACATAACTTTTATAAAAAGAGAATTTAAAAACTATACAGATCAAAAGTCCTATGCTTTATCTTTAGCTAAAAACAATTGGATTTTATTTGTTGATGCTGATGAAAGAATATCTTTATCATTAAAAAATGAAATTATTTCAACAGTAAATAGCTCCAATCCTGCTGCTGCATATTTTATGTATCGCATTTTTATGTACAAAGGAAAAAAAATAAATTTTAGTGGTACCCAAAGAGATAAAAATTACAGGCTATTTCAAAAAAACAAAGTGAAATTTGACCCTAGTTTAATTGTTCATGAAACTCTTATTGTAAATGGTAGTGTAGGTATCTTAAAAAAGAAATTATTACATTATTCTTTTGATAGTTATAAAGCTTTTAAAATTAAAATGCTTCGCTATGGAGAAATGAAAGCTCAAGAAGATTTTGTTAAAAACAAAAAAGCTACTCCTTTTCATCTATACATAAAACCAATAGGAAAATTTATAGAACACTACATAGTAAAATTTGGTATTCTAGATGGTATTAAAGGTATAACTATTAGTTATTTATATGCCATCTCTACAAAAAATAGATATAAGTTTCTAAAAAAATTGCATAATGGCACACAGAAATAAACCAGATCAGAATTTTATTGATGAGATAAATAAATGTATTACTGTTTTACAAAATGGCGGTATTATTTTATATCCTACAGATACTGTTTGGGGCATTGGTTGTGATGCAACTAATGAAGATGCCGTAAAAAAAATATATCAGCTTAAAAAAAGAGTAAATACTAAAACAATGATTTGCTTGGTTGCAAATGACTTTATGTTAGAAAAGCACGTAGAAAAAGTACCTGAAGTAGCCTTTGACATTATAGATATTGCAGACAAACCAACAACAATTGTATATGATAATCCAAAAAATGTAGCTCAAAATCTTATAGCTAAAGACAATAGCTTAGCAATTAGAGTTGCAACAGATAAATTTTGTCAATACTTAATAAGTAAGTTTAAAAAACCTATTGTTTCCACTTCTGCTAACCTTTCTGGTGAACCAACAGCTAAAAGTTTTAAAGAAATAAGTTCTGATATTTTAAAAGGTGTAGACTATGCCGTAAATTTGCAGCGAAACATACAAAAAGTCACCCCTTCATCAATTATTAAATTAAGTAATGATGGTAAAGTAAAGGTGATTCGGAAATAGGAATGACGCAAGACAACTACAAAGACGCAATTAAAGACCCAATTTTTTTAGTAATAGCAGAAGCTGCTGCAGAACTTAATGTAGATAGCTATGTTATTGGTGGCTTTGTACGAGATTTTTTATTAAAAAGAGGAACTCCAAAAGATATAGATGTTGTTGCTGTTGGTAGCGGTATAGAGTTAGCTCAAAAAGTAGCCTCTAAACTACCTACAACCCCAAAGGTTTCTGTTTTTAAAAACTTTGGTACTGCTATGCTAAAGCATAACGACTTAGAACTTGAGTTTGTTGGTGCGCGTAAAGAAAGTTACCATACAGATAGCAGGAATCCTATTGTAGAAGATGGTACGCTAGAAGATGATCAAAATAGAAGGGATTTTACCATTAATGCAATGGCTATTTCTTTAAATAAAGACTCGTATGGCAAGTTACTAGATCCATTTAATGGAGTTAATGATTTGCAAAGCAAAGTCATAAAAACACCTTTAGAACCTGGTATAACATATTCTGATGATCCGTTAAGAATGATGAGAGCTATACGTTTTGCTACTCAACTTCAATTTAATATAGAAGATAACTCTTTTGCATCAATATTAGAAAATAAAGATAGAATCAAAATTATATCTAAAGAACGTATTGTTGACGAGTTAAATAAAATTATGAATAGCCCAAAACCGTCTATAGGGTTTGCTCTGCTTCATAAATCACAATTATTACCTTATATTTTACCAGAGTTAAGTGCCTTGCAAGGTATAGAAGAAATTGAAGGGCACAAACACAAAGATAACTTTTGGCATACTTTAGAAGTTGTAGATAATATATCTGAAAATACAGATAATTTATGGCTACGTTGGGCAGCATTACTACATGATATTGGTAAAGCGCCAACAAAAAAGTTTCATAAAAAAAAGGGATGGACGTTTAGAGGACATGAGTTTATTGGCTCTAAAATGGTTTACAAGTTATTTAAGCGTTTACGTATGCCTTTAAATGACAAAATGAAATACGTACAAAAAATGGTTTTAATGAGCTCTAGACCTATTGTACTTTCTGAAGACTTTGTTACAGACTCTGCTGTACGTCGTTTAATTTTTGACGCTGGTGAAAACATAGAAGACCTTATGATTTTATGCGAAGCTGATATCACTACAAAAAACACTAAAAAGCAACGTAAATACCGTAACAATTTTAAATTAGTAAGACAAAAAATTGTTGAAGTAGAAGAAAGAGATCAAATACGTAATTTTCAGCCTCCAGTCAGTGGTGAAGAAATTATGAAAACCTTTAATCTAAAGCCTTCTAAAGAGATTGGTATATTAAAAGAAGCTATAAAAGAAGCTATTTTAGATGGCACAATTCCTAATGAATATGATGCTGCTTATAATTTTATGCTTCAAAAAGGAAAAGAGTTAGGTTTAACCTAATTAAAAATAGCACTAAACCATTTACAAATAATTACCCAACGTTGCATACACCTATATGTATAACATATAGTTATACAGTTTTTGCATAAACTTATAAGCAAAAAAGACTAATAACCCAATTGTAATAGCTCCAATTTAGAGCCTTTTAATATGATTAATATACTTAAAAGAGCAATTTCATTAAACAAAATACCTAATAGGTAATATGCTATTTATAATTTTATGTGAAAAAGCAGGTTTACAAAAAACCAAAAATCACATTTTTTTTAAGTAAACACAATACTTAACATAGTTCACAAAAACATAAACAGTATATTTTTAATTTTCTTTCGCATACACTTTTCTACCATTCACCTACACTTTTGTCTTAACCGGCAACATATTATTATTTATAAACTTTTTCATAGATATCTTTGAAAAAAAGAGTAATAACACGTGATTTTGCTTATAAAAATAAGTTAATCACAAAAACACTAAACCATTTCCTTTCTTTTTAGGAAAAAAATCTAATCATTATTTTATGAAAAAAGTATTCAAAAACTTTTTCCTGTTCATTATTTTATTAACATTAAGTGCTGTAAATCTTAATGCTCAAATAGATGATAACAGGTATAAAGTTTCCCTAACTCCTGAAGACTTGGCCACTTGCGGTGGCGTAAACAATTCTTTGGAGCGTGTACTAGTACAAGGTAAAAATGCATCTTGTAATAATTTTAGTATTACGTTTAACTTACCAAACGGCGTCTTGTACGAAACCGGTACTGTTGTAATAACATCTCAGGTAGACTCTAATGGAATTCCCATTACTGTAAATCCTTATGAAATAGGTGTTGCTGGTACAGCAAATAATCCTGTTTTTACATTACACAGAAATGGAGATCCAAATCTTAACTGGAATGTTGGTGATGAAGTATACTTTGAATTTAAACGTAGTGCAAATTGTGATGCTGTTACGCTTTTAAATTCTGGTGGACTTTTTAAGGATGCGCATACTATAAATTTTAATGATGCTGGTGGTGCAAATTCTGCTACAGATAATGACAACAACATATCTTCATATGCTTTATTAGCTGCTTCTTTAAATATTTCTCCAATTTCAACTATAAATTCAAACGTAGGAGAATCATATACCAGAGATATTACAATAGCACAAGGTGGTAATGGTTGTACTGAAACTTTTACTTACTATGTAGATTTAGGTGAAGATGTAGATGATATTTATACATTATCATACAAAGGCACGCCTTTGACTCCTATATCTAAAGTTGGTCAAATTTTAACATATAATATAGATTTAAACGTAGCTCCTTTTGTTGGAGATGTTGGCAATAATGATAATTGTTTTGATAACGGCGAAGTAATTGTTTTACAAGAAGCCTTTAGAGTAGATGATTGTATAGATACTGCAATTGTTCATAACGCTTACTGGGGATGTAATGTTGGCGAAACTTGCCAAGCTGCTGCACCGCAAACAGGATCTTTAAATTTTGGTGCAAACGTGCCAGATATTACATTAACTAAAATAGGAACCACAACACCAGATTTTTGTGAGGCGGTAACCTATACTGTTAAACTAGAAAACACAAAACTTACAGCTGGCTCTATGGCTTTAGACGTTGGTGTTAACTTAGGAATGGGCGCAAACTCTACCCCTATATCTACTGCAAATAATAATCCTTTATGGGATTTTGATTATCATGATACCAGAAATGTTTCTAACTTTAAAGTAGGAACAACAAGTTTTTCGCCTACCAGTAGGCCTAGTGACAGTTACTCTTCTCGAGGTTCTGGTAATACTCTTTCTTTACCTCCTAACTTCTTTACCTCAGATCCTGATGGTCCTGGTGTTGGGCTGGAAGATTTAGATAACGATGGTTTTTTTGATGATTTAGCCCCAGGTGCTTCTACAGAAATATCTTTTGATTTTGCTATTACACCTAAAGACAATTGTGGAACAGGAAGATTAGAATATATGGGTTGGGAACATACTTATTTTGATGTTTATTTTAAAGATCAATGTAAAGGTGAAAGATTACCAGAGCGTATAGATTTAAATTACTTTAATATTATTAGAGATTATAGAAGCGTTACAGAAGTTGAAGCTCCTACAGATCTTGTAAATAATCAAGATTTTGAAATTAGAATAGCTCCGTCTATACAAGCCAATGGTGTAGGTACTCCATTAGTAAATGGCCAACCTATGTTATCTAATAACGCTAACTCTGTTTGGAGTATTACTATTACTGCTCCAGCAGGTATGTCTTTAAGACCAGGTGCCTCTTCAGAGTTTACGCAGTCTGGAAATGAAATTACATATAGTACTACAAATATAAGTGGAGCTGAATATAAAGAATGGGTAGAGTTTCCTTTAACTTTTACATGTGGGCCTAACGGTGTACAATCTATTCCTTACAAAACTAATTATACTGCAACTGGCACTAGCGGTGTTTGCTGGAGTCAAGATATACATTGTGGTACTGTAGATATTTATACTCACTGTCCAGGAAACTGCGTTGGCCCTGCTATTGAAGGGTTTAATGCTAACAGAATTACTGCTGGTTGGACAGACGCATCAATGGATACCAAAGTAGTATTAGATGATAATACAGATGGTATTAATAAATATCTTGCTGGAGACAGAATGAAAATTTCTACTTCTGCTTCTATCAATAATATTTCTTTAGATAATTTATATTTTGATTTAACATACAATACTGCAAGTTTAGCTGCAGGTGGTCCGGATATTATTTCTTTTATAGAAGGAGAAATTACAATTAATGACTCACCTACAACATCTCAAACTGGAACTATTACTGTTACTCCTGTACTAACTACAAATGGGACTACTGAACATAGATTAACTTTTGATCTTAGTTCTTACAAAAGTTTAATTAGTGGTTCTTACAATTATGAAGGTGACGCTATAGAGAAGGACAGAGTAGAAATAGAATTAACTTTTGAATTTAGTAAAGATTTTAAAGACATTGACTACTTTGAACTTGGTGGCTTAAGAGGAGAGTTTTTTGCTTTTACAGATTACCCTGCTAACACACAACCTAACAAAGTTGGTTGCGATACTTGGGGAGATAGAGCCTACTATTCTAGACCTAGAATATATGGTAGTAACCAAACAAGGTCTACTAATGGCTGTACCCCTTCTAATGGAGTATTGTATTACCAACATAATATGGCTCCTAGTGATATGCACGGAGATGAATATAGACCTATGACACTGTGGAAATCTACCGTTGTAGATATACCAGAAGGCGCTAGGTTTACAGGTAATGTTTCTTCTATTCAATTTAATGGTGCTTACTCAAGTCTTGGCGGCCAGTTTATTGTATCAGAAAGTAACGGACAAATAACAATTACTCCTGGTCCTGGTTATGTAGATCGTGACCAAAGTGCTTTAATACAACCCAGATTTTATGTAGAATTTATGGGTACTTGTAATTCACCCGCTTCTGCTAATTATGACTACACCATTAATTATGATGATTTTGCATATGCTACTCCAGAAGCTGCAAGTTTTACAAATACAAACAGATTTCAATACACTCAACCTACATTTTTAATACAATCTCCTTCTCCTACTGTAAATGGAGATGCTTACACTGTAGATTTTGATGTTAATATAAGTAATACAAGTCCGCAAGATGTAAACTACAATTGGCTACAAGTTTCTGTGCCAGCAGGTATAAGTATTAAAAGTGCTTTTAGTGTATCAGGTGGTACAGAAACACCTGTAACATTTCATCAATCCGGAAATAAAACTTGGATAGAAGCTGGTTCAATTGCATCTAACACTACAAAATCTATTCGTTTTAAAGGGGATTTTGAAGACTGTACAGATCTTACTGTTTTAGTTGAACACGGATGGGATTGTTTAGGTTATCCTGGTTACCCAGACACTAACGTAGATGTTTCTGATTTTCAAGCAGTAGGTGCTAGTTGTTATCAAAACTCTACATCTATAACCCTAGAACCTAAAGGATCTCAAGTTCAGGTAGGTATAACAAATCAACCTAACACACCACAAAATTTATGCACACCTTTTAATATTGAAGTAGATGTTATTAGTGCTCAGTTAGCAGATTTAATATTTCCTTCATTAGAATTTGCTATCCCTGGCGGAAACGGTGGTATCACTATAGTAAGTACAAATGTTACTTATCCTAAGGGATCAACTAACCCAAATGACACTCAGCCCGTAACTGTTACTATAGAAAATGGTATTGCTAAAGTAAATTTATTAGAACATACCAATATACTTGCTCTAAATGGTATAAAAGGTAATCCTGCTATTAATTCAATTAATGAAAGAACAGCACATATTAACCTTGAAATTCAATTAGAATGTAATTTTATATCAAATTCTGAATTTACATTTAAGGTATACGGAGAAGAGCCATGTGGTGACCTTGCTGCTGGTAACGGATCTAGAATAGTTTCTAACTCCATTCAGGCATTTGGTGCTACACCTCCTTATAATGCGTTTAGTACTATAAATCTTCCTGGTTTTGGTGCGCCAATAATAGGCTGTGGAGTTGTAGATAATATTAATGTAGAAACTACAATTTCTGGAGGTACTACAGGTAGTGCAGATTTTGGAAAAATAACCTTAAGATCTGGTATAGAATATGTAGCTTCTTCTTTTGCTAGTGCAGACGGTGCCACATTTAATAGCATAGCTACTGTAGGAGATCATCAAGAACTTATATTAAACTATCCAGCGGGAGTTACTGCAGGATCTAAAATAAATTTTAATTTTGATTTTATAACTACAAACGAAGGTATATGTGATGCTACTGAGGAAGTACAAATAGTAAATTACGTAACTGTTAATGGTATTATGTGTGCCTCTAATGTTTGTCCTGATTTTCAAGTAGCAACTGGTTTCTCTTATGAGATTATGCCATTAGAAAAGCCAACCATAATAGGTACTGCTAACGATAGTTTTTTTACTGTAGATACTAGTAACAATTATGAGTATCATTTATCTGTAGATATAGAAAATACAAGTGCTTTAGATGCAGATGCAGGCTATGCTTATAGTGTTTATTGTGCAGATATAAATGGAGATATAGATGGTGCTGCTATCTCAACGGGTACAATAGCTGATGCTATTCCTAACTTATCTACAATTACAGATGAAATTGTATTTATTACCGCTGGTGCAGCTTGTTCTGGCACAAATTTTATAATAGAGTTTTTACCTTCTAGTACAAATTGCCAGTGTGAGGCCTTTACAATTGTAGTACCTGTAACTTCAGGTGCTCCATTAAACCTAGATAATGATAATGATGGTATACCAGATGTTATTGAAGTATACAATGGTGATGCAGATGGTGACGGAACTTTAGATTATGAAGATCCTGATTTCTGCGCTGCTACATTTGATGGTGTAAACGGATGGGATTGTGCAACAATGGGCTTACCAGATCCAGATGATGATTTAGATGGTGATGGTACTCCAAACTACTACGACACAGATTTTCCAACTTGTGGCGGATTAAATGCTAACGGAGTATGTATCAATTTTGATACCGACGGCGATGGCATACCTAACCACTTAGATTTAGATTCTGATAATGATGGTATAACAGATATTACAGAACTTGGTGCAGCAAATAATGATGCTAATGGTGACGGTGTTTTAGACAATATTACCGATATAGATAATGATGGTCTTGCAGATGTAGTGGATAATGATACTACAGATGGTCCAGAAGGTAGTGCACCTTGTACACCACTGAATGGTTGTGTACAAACAAACTCTACATCCAATATTTTTGATACAGATGGAGATGGTACTACTGATAATAGTGGCGATTTTGATGGTGACGGACTAATTAACGCTTACGATTTGGATAGTGACAATGACGGTATTTTAGATACGGTTGAAGGACAAACTACAACTGGATTTAGTGCTCCGGGAGCTATTGACCCATTAACAGGTATACCTGCAGTTGGTGCAGATACAGATGGTATTGATCCAATTGATACCGATGGTGACGGTAATCCTGATTACTTAGATTTAGATGCAGATAACGATGGTATTACAGATACTTTAGAAGCCGGTGGCGAAGACGCTGATGGTGATGGTGCTGTTGATGGTTTTGTTGATGCTGATGGTAACGGTGTTGCCGACAGTGTTGATGCTACTCCTTTACCAGATGAAGATTCTGATAACGATGGAATTTTAGACCGATTGGATTTAGATTCTGATAACGACGGTATTACGGATACTACTGAAGCTGGTGGTATGGATGGAGACGGTGATGGTATCATTGATACGTTTATGACCGATACAGATAATGACGGACTTGCGGATAGTGTTGACCCAGTTGGTCCTGCTACTCCGGGTACACCAATTCCAAATCCGGATACGGATAATGACGGATTGGATGATAGAATAGATTTAGATTCTGAAAATGATGGTATTCCAGATGTAATTGAAGCTGGCAGTTCTGACCCGGATAACGATGGTAGAATCGGTACTGGTGCAATTACGGATGCAGATGGTGATGGACTTTCAGATTTAGTGGATCCAGATGACAATACAGACCCTGCCTTAGCAGATGGTCCAGGTACACCTTTACCAATTGACAATTTTGATGGTGACAGTGTTCCAAATCACTTAGATATAGATTCTGATAATGATGGTATTACAGATACTACAGAAGCTGGTGGTCTTGATGTTAATGGTGATGGTGTTGTAGATGGTTTTGATGATACCGCTACAACAGATGGTTGGGATGACGCTACAGCAGCATCTCCACTTCCAATTCCTAACTCAGATACCACAGGTGGTCCAGATTACTTGGATATAGATGCAGATGATGATGGAATTCCAGATAATGTAGAAGCACAAACTACAGCGGGTTATATAGCCCCTGCAGACGCTGAAGCTGCTAACGGATTAGATACCAATTATCCTGTTGGATTAACTCCAGAAGATACAGATGGTGATTTAATTCCAGATTACTTGGATGCAGATTCTGATGCCGATGGTGTTAGTGATGTTGAGGAAGCTGGTCAAGGAACAATCACAGATCCTTTAGCCGATGCCGATGCCGATGGCTTAAATGATGCTTTTGATGATACAACTGCAGGTTATGATGTAAATAATGACCTAGATACAGGTGCAATCGCTACGGATAATGTAGATGATTTAGACACTGCAGAGGTTGATTTTAGATCCATATTAGATTCTGATAATGATGGCATTATGGATACTGTTGATATCGATGATGATAATGACGGAATTTTAGATACTAATGAAACAGGAGATACAGACGGTGACGGTATTCCAGATAGTATTGATTTAGATTCTGATAACGATGGTATTCCAGATTCTATAGAAGCTGGTGGTACAGATACAGATGGTGATGGTCATATAGACTACCCAATTGCTGGTGACCCAACTTCTATGACGGATACTAATAATGACGGTCTTGCAGATGAAATTGCAACAACTCCTTTACCAGATGAGGATTCAGATGGTGATGGTATAGAAGATAGAATAGATTTAGATTCTGATAACGATGGTATTCCAGATGTAACAGAAGCTGGTGGTCCAGATGCGGATAATGATGGTGTTATAGACACCTTCGCTACAGATACAGACCGTGATGGTTTGGCAGATAGTGTAGACCCTGCAGATGCAACTACTCCTGGTACGCCTTTAGAAAATCCAGATACGGATGAAGACGGATTTGACGATAGAATAGATACTGATTCTGATAATGATGGTATTCCAGATGTAACAGAAGCTGGTGGTTCAGACCCAGATAACGATGGTGTTATCGGTACAGGTCCAATTGCCGATGCAGATGGTGACGGACTTTCAGATATTGCAGATACAGATGATAATACAACTCCAACGGCTACAGATGGTCCTGGTACAGCTTTACCAATAGATAATTTTGATGGTGATGCAAATCCAAACCATTTAGATATAGATGCAGATAATGATGGTATTCTAGATGTAGTTGAAAATGTAACCGGTGCTTTAGATACCAACAATGATGGTGCTATTGACAGTACTGATGATGTATTCTTAGATGCGAATGACAATGGTCAAGCCGATGCTACAGAAGGTACTGCGCCATTAAATACAGATACTACTGGTGGTGCAAACTACTTGGATATTGATGCGGATGATGATGGTATTCCTGATAATGTTGAAGCACAACCAACTGCAGCTTATAATGCTCCAGATGATGCTTTTGATGCTGAAGGTTTAGATACTAATTATCCAAACGGAATAACACCTGAGGATACTGATAATGATTTAATTCCTGATTACTTGGATCCGGATTCTGACGATGATGGTACGCCAGATATTATTGAAGCTGGACAAGGGGCTATGACTGATCCTTTAGCTGATGCTGATAATGACGGATTAAACGATGCATTTGATGATACACCTGGTACAGATGTAAACAATGATTTGGATACAGGTGCTGAAGGTACGGACAACGAAGATGATTTAGATACCGCTGAGGTAGATTTCAGATCTATATTAGATCGCGACCAAGATGGTATTATGGATATCGTTGATTTAGATGATGACAATGATGGTATTTCAGATTTAGATGAAGCTAACGGAGTTGACCCAAGTGCAGATGATGATAATGATGGTATCGTAAACTATTTAGATGACGATCCTGCAGATCCATTGGTTGGTGATGTAAACGGTATTGTTGAACCAGCATTTGATTTTGATGGCGATGGTATTCCTAACCACTTTGATATTGATGCAGATAATGACGGAATATTTGATGTATATGAAGCAGGTAATGATGCTTTAGATACGAACAATGATGGTGTTATCAATAGTGTTGATACTGGTTTTACTGATAATAATAATGATGGTCAAGCAGATAGTTCTGAGACTACTACCCCACTGAATACAGATACAACAGGAAATGCAGATTTCTTGGATATTGATGCAGATGACGATGGTATTCCAGATAACGTAGAAGCACAACCAACAACAGGTTATGTTGCTCCGGCTGATGCTTTTGATTTTAATGGTGTAGATACTAACTACCCTAACGGATTAAGACCTGAGGATACGGATACAGATTTAACTCCAGATTATTTGGATGCTGATTCTGATAATGATGGTGCTCCAGATATTTTAGAAGCGGGTCAAGGTACAATTACAGATCCATTGGCAGATGCCGACGGTGACGGATTGAACGATGCTTTTGATGATATTGTAGGTAATGATGTAAACAATGATTTGGATACTGGTGCCATCGCAACTGATAATGTAGATGACCCAGATACTACTGAAGTAGATTTCAGATCTATATTAGATTTTGATCAAGATGGTATTATGGATATCGTTGATTTAGATGATGATAACGATGGTATTAGTGACTTGGATGAAGCTAATGGTATTGATCCAAGTGCCGATGATGATAACGATGGTGTTCCAAACCATTCCGATGATGATCCTAACGATCCATTGGTTGGCGATGTGAACGGAACAACTGAACCAGCATTTGATTTTGATGGTGATGGTATTCCAAATCACTTTGATATT
>NZ_JBDVAA010000077.1:0-4523 GCF_039943695.1 Cellulophaga sp.
CCGGACGCACAATTTTAATGGCAACACACGACTATGCACTTATATTAAAATACCCGTCTAAAACTTTAAAGTGCGATGACAATAAGGTGTTTGAAGTAGTACAACGCGCCGTTTAAAAACAACTTACAAAGGCCTACAACTATGAATGTTGATGACACCGCCATTAAAACAACCTATTTTAGCATAATAGGCAACCTTTGCCTGGCTATTATTAAAGGGCTTGCTGGTTTTTTTGGTAATTCTTACGCTCTTATTGCAGACGCAATAGAATCTACTACAGATGTTTTTTCTTCTTTACTGGTGCTAGTTGGTTTTAAATACGCAAAACGCCCTGCAGATAAAAATCACCCATACGGACACGGAAAAATAGAACCCCTAATTACCTTTTTGGTTGTTGCTTTTTTAGTTACATCTGCCACAATAATTGCTTATGAAAGCATACAAAACATACAAACACCGCACAAAATACCCAAAGCCTGGACGCTTATAGTTTTAGGAGTTATTATTATCTGGAAAGAAACCCTATACCGTATAGTTTTAAAAAAAAGTAAGGAAATACATAGCTCCTCTTTAAAAGCAGATGCTTGGCACCACAGAAGCGATGCAATAACATCTGTAATGGCGTTTGTTGGTATCTCTATTGCACTTGTTTGTGGTAAAGGATATGAAACCGCAGATGATTGGGCTGCTCTACTTGCCTCCGGTTTTATATTATATAATAGCTATTTAATTTTAAGACCTGCACTTGGCGAGGTTATGGACGAGCAATTGTATGATGATTTAATTGATGAAATAAGAAACAAATCTATACAGGTTGATGGTGTTTTAGATACCGAAAAATGTTTTATACGTAAAGCAGGTATGAAGTTTCATATAGATTTACACGCCATTGTAGACGGAAAAATTACAGTAAAAGAAGGCCATGATATATCTCACAAACTAAAAGATTATCTTATGGCAGAGATTCCAAATCTAGAATATGTTTTAATACATATAGAACCAGATACATACGAGTAGCACAAATACATTAAAATGAACAACAAACAACATCATAAGGGCAAACAACTAGCAACATTTGGCATTTGCGGCGTAATAGGTGGTATTGCATTACTTACACTACAGCAAAAAATACTTGGTATTATTTGTATTGCTAATGGTGCATTGCTTGCTTACACAGGTTACAAAAAGATGAAGACTGCTTCTGAAAACAAAGAATAACCTAAAACTATTTTTTAATAAAAAACCCGATAAACTTTAATAGTGTTTATCGGGTTTTTATTTTATAAAGAGAGATGCTTATTTAATCTCTAAAACTTCTAGATCAAAAATAAGGTCTTTACCTGCTAAAGGATGGTTACCATCTATAACAATAGACTCTTCTTTAACTTCTACTACCATTAAGTTCATTTCTCTACCATCTGGAGCTTTAGAAACTAATCCCATACCTACTTTAGGCTCCATATCTTGTGGTAATTCAGATTTTTTTACTTCTTGTATTAAAGCTTCATTAACCTCACCATATGCTTCTTCTTTAGCAATAGTAATAGTCTTTTTTTCGTTTAGCTTCATATCTATAACACCTTTTTCAAAACCAGGTATTAATTGTCCTTGTCCTAAAGTAAACTCTAGCGGCTCTCTACCTTCAGAAGTATCAAAAACTTGTCCGTCTGCCAACTTCCCTGTGTAATTTACTTTAACCGTGTTGTTTTCCTTAACTATACTCATATTGTATTTTTCAATTTTTAAAATATCCTTTGCATAATTTTTACGCAGCCTATATTTTATTTTAAACTTAGAATTATAAAAGCACTAAAACCAAGCCAAAGGAATAAAAACCTGACATAAAAGGGTGTAAACACTATTTTTATCAAACTAAAAAAAAGAAAAAAACGCTACAGCCCTTTATAAGTAGTACTATAGGGAGTTAGGTAAATGCTAAAAAAAAATATAAATTTAAAAAAAATGAAATCAGCAACTATGTCAGGTTTTGCTATAAAAACGGATATAAATTAATTGTAAACGATTACAAAATCAATAAAAATTAGCCCTTAAAAACAATTACATTAGCTAAAATGTTATTAGTAATTAAAGTATGAAAAATAGTCTTGAAGAATTTTCTAACACCTTAAAAGATTTTCAGAGTATATTACGTACCACTAAATTTGGGAGTAAAAACGACTTTTTAAACCGAGAGAACTCTGCACCTATAACTCACGTAAAAGAGAAAGTACTTTCTGCAGAACTAAGTTTTTTATACACCAATTATAGTACACTTTTAATTTTACCACACATACATATAAACACCTTTTTTAGCTTACACCCAAAGTTGCATATTTTTGGAAAAGGAACAGCTATGACTAAAAAACACAATCCTTGGAAAGATGGCAAAGTTGTAATTGGACATTCTTTTAATGCATCATCTAAAAAAATATGGGCAGATACTACACAAGAACACACTCCCATTTACGTTACAGATATAGAAGGCAATTTTATACAACTAACACCTACTATAAACCTATTTTTTAAATTATTAATTGAGTTGTGCATAAGCTATAATGACAATAAAGCCAAAGAACCAAAATGTGGTAGCCATACAAATTTATGGGATTTACACAGAGAAAAAGTAGTTTCTCCTTACTTTGCTAATCGTATAAAAGACTTAGTATCACCATACGAGGCATTTTTAATAACTGCCGTTTTTACACAAGCGTAAACTCTTACTTTCATTTCTATTTTCAATCAATTTTAAGTAGTATTTTTACCACATATTTTACACCTAAATAAATCTACTCTTATGACTTTAGAAGAAAGAATTGAAAAATCTGTAACTACAATTTTTAAAGCCGTTTTCCCTAATACTACTAACCATTATGACACTCTTTTTGGTGGTACTGCAATGCAACTTATGGACGAGACTGCTTTTATTTGCGCTACAAGATTTAGCAGGCAACAAATGGTAACTGTTAGTAGTGATAAAATAGATTTTAAAATGCCAATTCCGGCTGGTACCATTGCAGAATTATCTGGTTACGTTACTCACGTTGGTAATACAAGTTTAAAAGTTAGGGTAGATATTTATATAGAAGAAATGTACTCTAACTACAGGGAAAAAGCTGTGTCTGGCGAATTTACTTTTGTTGCTATTGATGAGAATAAAAAACCTGTTAAAATACTAAAATAGAAAGACTGCTATAGGTTGACTGCTATAGATTGGCGCACTACACTTATCGCTATTTTTAAGTTTAGTACTTGTTTTTCTGTTTTAAAAAATTAATAGTGCTTATATTGTTTTGGGAAGATCTATTTTAGGTTACCTTTTAACTTATATTTAAAAGCATACTTTTTAAAATGACAATAGATACAATACTTAACAATGTTTATACACTACCACAAGCCTCTTTAGCTAAAATTAAAGACAATACAGTAGAGGTGTCATACCCTAAAACACATTTAATTATAAAAGACAATACTGTAGAGCACAATATATATTTTATTAAAAAAGGAATTGTTAGAGCATATTCTGATTTTGACACAACAGAAGTTACCTTTTGGTTTGGTAAAGAATCTGAAACCATAATATCTATGCGTAGCTATATTGAAAACAAAAAAGGCTATGAGAAAATTGAATTGCTTGAAGATTATGATTTATATAAGCTTAAAACCAGTAAATTAAAACAACTTTTTTTTGATGATAAACACATTGCCAATTGGGGTCGTAAATTTGCAGAACAAGAGCTAATTAAAACTGAAGAACGCTTAATATCTAGACAATTTAGAACCGCTACAGAACGCTATCAAGATTTATTAAAAAATAATAGCGACTTAATTAAAAGAGTTCCGTTAGGACATATAGCATCATACTTAGGTATTACCCAAGTTAGTTTAAGTAGAATTAGAGCTAGC
The DNA here is from genome assembly GCF_039943695.1 of Cellulophaga sp. NCBI lineage: Bacteria > Pseudomonadati > Bacteroidota > Flavobacteriia > Flavobacteriales > Flavobacteriaceae > Cellulophaga > Cellulophaga sp. The sequence continues at coordinate 3,904 of NZ_JBDVAA010000077.1, forward strand.
ATAAAATAGTTTCATTTTTTATCATTTGTAAAATTTTATCTAATTACGTTGTTAGACCTTTGTAAAAAAAGAAAAACTATGAATTGGGTAATTTTACTAATTGCAGGTCTGTTTGAAGTTGCTTTTGCGTTCTGCTTAGGCAAAGCTAAAGAGGCAACAGGAACTGATATGTACTTATGGTACACAGGCTTTTTTATATGTTCTGCAGTTAGTTTTATTTTATTAATAAAAGCAATGCAAACCATACCTATTGGCACTGGTTATGCTGTATGGACAGGCATTGGAGCTGTAGGCACAGTACTTGTAGGTATTTTTGTTTTTAAAGATCCTGCCAATTTCTGGAGAATATTTTTTATAACTACACTTGTTGGGTCTATTGTTGGACTAAAAGCCGTGACACATTAATTAAAAAAGAAAAAAATGTCTGGAAAAACTAATTTATCAGAATTACTAAAAGGTATGACTCCTAAACTTAACAAAGGAGAATACGTTTTTTGCACTATAAAAGACAGTAGCTCGCTAAATCGTAAAAACATAATTTGCGAATTTAAAGAAGCAGAAGGTATTACTATTGTTACAACAAAAAGCTATGCTGACGAACAAGGTTTTACTTATAGTTT
>NZ_JBDVAA010000078.1:0-5259 GCF_039943695.1 Cellulophaga sp.
ACATAAATGTAATGATCTAAAAGCAATTTTGAGTCGTAAATAAATCAATAACAATATTTTACATTTATTTAAAATAACAAATCAACTTTAACGCCACAAAACTATGAAAAAAGTAATTGCTTTATACATATTTCTACTGATGCTTTCTGCCTGCAATAATAATGATAGTGACCATTTATACGACATAGTTAAACATACCGAAGATTCTGCAACCTTAGACACTGACAATGATGGTGTAACTGATGAAGATGAAAAAAAAGATGGAACTGACCCTGAGAAACCAGATACAGATAACGACGGTGTTAATGATGGAATTGAAAAAACAGACAAAACAAATCCTTTAGTATCAGATACTGATGAGGATGGTGTTAACGATGGCGATGAAAAAAAGGACAATACTAACCCATTAAATCCTGACTCTGATAATGATGGTTTAAATGATGGTGACGAAAAAGAAAATAAAACAAATCCTTTAATAGTAGATACAGACGGTGATGGTGTAATTGATGGCACAGAATTAACCAATAGTACAGACCCTTTAAGTAATTGTTCATTTTTACTAGATAGCCAAACAATTGATACTAGTGATATTTGGAACAGCTTAGACTGTGATGCAGATGGTTTTAGTAACATTGATGAATTAAACGCAGGAACAAACCCATTAATTAAAGATGAAGTTGATGTAAAATCTCCTCTACTTGGTACTTGGGTATTAGTTAGCGCAACAATAGATAACGGTACTGCAAGTACAGTAGTTAACAATCAAACCTATCCGTTAGAGTATACAGCAAAATCTACTAATGAAAACTCTAATGTTACTTTTACAGAAGAACCTAATAAAATTGTAAGTACTGGTGAATATACTACATTGATTAATTTTTCTTTTTTAGGAACTGATTATACAGAAACCATAACATCTGAGAGCCCACTGAGTTCTGGAGATTGGTCATTTGATGATGATACATTACAACTTGATGCTAATGACACTGTAAACGGAACTTACAAAGTAATTAGCTTAACTAATAAAAACTTAGTTTTACAAACTGAGGTTAATAGAATTATAACTACTGGTGGTGTAGATTTAGACACTAAAGGAACATTAGTTATTACATTAAGTAAAGAATAGATTAAATAACTGTAACTCATATAAAAAAAGCGACACTTTGTGTCGCTTTTTTACTTTATTAACTACTTCAACTGAAGCTCTTTCTTCACTTTTTCTTGCCAAAAGAGTTGTTTTTCTAGGTCTCTGGAATAATTTGTTTCTTTATCGTACAAATCTTGATAGGCCTCTAACTCTTTGTTTACAGAAGTATAAATAGCCCTTGCTTGCTTGTATGTATTAGATGAAGGCACTACTTTACTTAACTTTTCTCTCATTTTACGTGCATAAAGCTCTGCAATATCAAAATGTATTTGCTCATGACTTAATGTAATATCTGTACATATTTTAGGTCTATACCAAGATTTTCTGGGATAAAAAATGGCAATAACTTCATAAGTGAATTTATTGCCGTTTTTTTTATCAAAGTACGTTGTGTATTTGTAGTTTACCCCACTAGCGGTCATTGCTGCAGCTCTGTTACCTACTGGTGCTTTACCCTTAAAATTAGACCAAGATAACTTTACTCCTGGTTTCCATATAATAGTTTCTTGATTTTGAGCTGAAACATTAAAAAATGTAAACACAATTATTAAAAAAACTATTTTTTTAAAGAAAAGCATACCTTTATTTTTTAGGTTCTACTTCTTCAATCTTCATATCATTATATTGCATAACATATACAGCTGTATTTGTAAAGCCTGCATTTTTCTTATTTACGTAATTAAACTTGTTTGAAACATACTCTGTTTCTCCTACAACTTTAGAAACTTCAAATAAGTCGTTTTTATAAGCTAGCTTTAGTAAAACATCATACATAATATCAAAACCTCTTGCAGCGTATTTGTTTGGATTAGTCCCAAATTTAGATTTATAATTTTTATTAAACTCATCATCTTTAATTTCCTTATTAACTGATGGATAAGTAAAGTTTAAATTAGACAAAAGCATATTATCTACTTTATTTCTATCAAAAGCTTTGTTTAGGTTTGTTGTAAACATTCTAATTTTATTCTGTTTTGTATTTAAAGAGTTTACAACAGAAGTAGCATGCTTAGATAAAGCCAAATTACTAGTCTCTACAAAAACAAAGTTATCTGCATTTCTAACCAATAAATACTTTAATTTATTAATATTTATAGTTAAATCTTTAATCAAACTAACTTTTTTAGCTTTTGGAAATCTTGCCGTTATTGCATCAGATTCTGCTTTGTGCTTAGAATCTGCAATAATTATAATGTTTTGATTTGTGTAAATGCTAGAGACATAATCTAGTACTTTTGTTCTTAATGCTTCATCTGATGGTAAAGAATAAAAAGTGTTACCAAAACCTATTTCCTGTTCTGTTAAATTTGGAGATATAACAGGAATATGTAATCCTGAAGTTTTTTTAGCAACTTCTTGTATAGACTTAGGATCTAGAGGTCCAATGACTGCATTGTAATCTGATACATTTTCATTTTCTAGAATCTCTTTTACTTTATCTACACTACTGGTAGACTGAGTATCAAATGCACTAACGTCTATAGAAACACCTTTTTTCTTCATTGTTTCTAAAGCCAGTTGCATACCTGAGTATAGACTTAAACTAATATTAGTATCTGTTCTTTTTTCTATATTTTTTTTAGCTGAAGAAGAATTGTTTACATCAATTAAATCTAACCTAAATGGCAATAAAACCATTACTTTTGGTCTAATAGCAACATTTACACTATCTGCCAAATTAATTTTTGGTAGTATTAACGAGTTCTTTACCGTAAAGTTACTACTTCTAGTTTTTGGCAACTTTAAAACCATACCAGACTTAATACCATCTTTTAATGATGGATTAAATGTTGTTAACTCACTGTAAGAAACTCCTAACTCTCTTTCTAAAGCCATTTCTCCTTGACCTTGACGCACTACGTAAAAAATAAAATTCTCTGAGTTTACCGCCTGACTATCTACTGAAGCCTGTCCTTTAAGTGTTGGAATTTTTATCTTCATTCCTTCCTGAAGACCCTTTTCCTTAACCAATGGGTTTACTTCTTTTATTTTTTCTTCAGTAACGCCGTACGCTTTTTCTAACCTATAAAAAGTCATTTTTGGAGGCACTGTATACGTTACAAAAGTAGGTACTTCTTGCGCTCCTGTTTTAGCAATGCTATCTCTAACTAAAATATTTTTTTCTGGTATTTTTAATTCTTGTCCTACTGCTAAATAGCTAGATGATTTTGGTAAGTCTGGATTTAACAACAACAAACTATCTACGGTAATACCGTACTTGTTTGCTATGCTCCAACGTGTTTCTTTTGCTTTTACAACGTAAGATTTTAAAACAACCTCTTTAACTTCTACCTTTTTAAAGTGAGGAATCTTTAACACCATTCCTTTTTTTACATCTCCAGCATACAAACTAGTATTGTACTTTTTAACTTGTTCTTGAGTAAGTTTAAATTGCTTAGAAATACCATAAAGTGTTTCTCTTTTTTTAACCTTATAATCTGTAAATTTATACGGAGTATCTTCATAAACCTCAGAAACAGTATTAGTTGTTGTAGATACAGAAGTATCTACAACAACTTTTTTATAAATAGGAATTTTTAAAACAGTTCCTTTTTTTAACTGCTCTGCATACAATTGTTTATTGTATCGTTTTATATCATCTTCTGTAACATTGTACTGTTTTGCAAGGCTATACAAGGTTTCTCGTTTTTTAGCTTTGTGTTCTATAAAACGAATTGGTTCTTCTTGCACTGTCTTTTTTACCTCTACAACTGGTTTATCTCCAGATAAAGAAGCTGTTACAGCTGCCATTTTTTTATCTAACGGAACAATTAATATAGTATTAGGAGTCAGTTTTTGTCCTTTTTTAATCTCTTTATTATAAACTAAAATATCATCAATAGATACGTTATACGTTTTAGATATACTCTCTAAAGATTCTCCTCTTTTTACAGGGTGTGTCTTATACTTTTGTGCATAAGAGTTGGCTGTAACCAAAAGAATAAACAAAAAAGAAAGAACTGTTTTAAAAAATTTACTATTCATAATTATTCCCATTCTATAGTTGCAGGTGGCTTAGAGCTAATATCATAAACTACTCTATTTACACCTTTTACTTTATTTATTATATTATTAGACACTTTTTGTAAAAACTCATATGGCAAATTAACCCAATCTGCGGTCATACCATCTGTACTTTCTACAGCACGCAAAGCTACACATTTTTCATATGTACGCTCATCTCCCATAACTCCTACACTATTTACGGGTAAAAGTATGGCTCCGGCCTGCCAAACCTTGTCATATAAGCCACTTTTTTTAAGTTCTCCAATAAAAACAGCATCTACCTCTTGTAATATAGCTACTTTTTCTGGAGTAATATCACCTAAAATACGAATTGCAAGTCCTGGTCCTGGAAAAGGATGACGCCCTAAAAGGTCTTTTTCCATTCCCATAGATGCTCCTACTCTCCTTACTTCATCTTTAAACAAAGCTTTTAATGGCTCTACTATTTTAAGTTTCATAAAATCTGGCAAGCCTCCTACATTATGGTGACTTTTAATTGTTGCGCTAGGACCACCAGTTGCAGAAACACTTTCTATAACATCTGGATAAATTGTTCCTTGTGCCAACCAACTAACACCTTGTATTTGGTGTGCCTCATCATCAAAAACCTCTATAAATACACGACCAATAGCTTTACGCTTTTGTTCTGGGTCACTTAACCCAGCTAAAGCATCCAAAAAGCGTGCCGAAGCATCTACTCCTTTTACATTTAAGCCCATACCTTTGTACTGCTCTAATACATCTGTAAATTCGTTTTTACGTAATAAACCATTGTTTACAAATATACAGTACAGGTTTTCTCCAATAGCTTTGTGCAATAACATTGCTGCTACAGAAGAGTCTACTCCTCCAGACAAACCTAAAACAACCTTATCGTCTCCAATTTTTTGTTGTAGTGCTTCTACTGTTTCTTCAACAAAAGCATTTGGTGTCCAATCTGGATTTACACTTGCTATATCTACTAAAAAGTTTTCTAATAATTGTTTCCCGTCTGTAGAATGGTAAACTTCTGGGTGAAATTGTATTGCATACGTATCTTCACCTTCTATTTTATAAGCTGCATTTTGTACATCATGTGTACTTGCCAGCAAAGTTCCGTTTGTTGG
>NZ_JBDVAA010000079.1:0-12207 GCF_039943695.1 Cellulophaga sp.
ATGAACATTTTAAACCTGCCTTGCAACAAGGTATTGCTGCACAGAATAAAGCTGTAGCTAAAATTGCAAATAATACAGAACCAGCTACTTTTGATAATACAATACTAGAATTAGAAAAAAGTGGTACGCAATTGCAAAACGTACAAAACATTTTTTCTGGATTAACTGGTGCACATACCAATGATGAATTACAGGCTGTACAAGAAGAAATGGCACCTAAATTCTCTGAACTACAAGATGGTATTTACTTAAACGAAAATTTGTTTGAGCGCGTAAAAGAGTTGTATGTAAAAAGAGATAGTTTAGTTTTAGATCCAGAGTCTTATAAGTTATTAGAAACTTACTTTGAAGCTTTTGAAAAAGCAGGAGCAAACCTAAGTTCTGAAGATAAAGAAACGTTAAAAAAATACAACACAAAGCTGGCAACGCTTATTAATAGTTTTAATAAAACTTTGTTGTCTGCCAATAATAACGGAGCTATAGTTTTTACAAATAAGGAAGATTTAGCTGGCTTAACAGAGGCTCAATTAAAATCATTAGAAAATAAAAATGGTGAAGGCTGGAAAATCCCATTGCTTAACACAACGCAGCAACCATTATTACAAAGCTTAGAAAGCAGAGCTACCAGAGAAAAAATATTTAAAGCAGCTTTTAATAGAGCAGACGGTACTAAAAATGATACTAAAGATATAATTCTGCAAATTGCAAATTTAAGAGCTAAAAAAGGAGCGTTATTAGGTTTTACTAATTATGCTGAATGGAGTTTACAAGGTACTATGGCAGAAAAACCTGAGAATGTATTTAATATGTTTAATGGTTTAATACCAGCTGCTACTGCTAAAGCAAAAAATGAAGCAGAAGAAATACAAAAAATGATTACCAAAAATGGAGAAGATTTTACTTTAGCCGCTTGGGATTGGAACCGCTATGCAGAAATGGTTAAAAAAGAAAAATATGACTTAGATGAAAACGCTATTAAACCATATTTTGAAATAAAAACTGTTTTAGAAAAGGGCGTTTTTTATGCTGCAGAAAAGTTATATGGTATTACTTTTAAAGAACGAAAAGACATTCCTACCTACCATAAAGATGTTATGGTGTATGAGTTGTTTGAAGAAAACGGAGATAAATTAGGTCTATTTTATGCAGATTATTTTGCTAGACCAAGTAAAAGAGGTGGTGCTTGGATGAGTAATTTTGTAACGCAGTCTCACCTATACAACAAAAAGCCTGTAATTTACAATGTGTGTAATTACCCTAAACCTGCAGAAGGTGATGCTGCTTTAATTACTTATGATGAAGTTAGTACAATGTTTCATGAATTTGGACACGCATTACACGGCTTTTTTGCAAATCAAGAATATCCTTCTTTATCTGGTACAGCTGTTGCAAGAGACTTTGTAGAGTTTCCTTCTCAGTTTAATGAAAATTGGGCCTTGTATCCAGAAATATTAAAAAATTACGCATTACATTATAAAACAGGAGAGCAGATACCACAAGCTTTAATAGATAAAATTAAAAAAGCAGGTACATTTAATCAAGGATATAGTTTAACAGAAAACTTAGCTGCTTCTAATTTAGATATGCAATGGCATACAATTGCTGCAGATGCTAATGTAAGTAGTGCCAATGCTTTTGAAAAAGATGCATTGCATAAAACTAAGTTAGATGTTGTTAGTGCTGTGCCACCACGTTACAGGTCTACTTATTTTGCACATATTTTTGGTAGTGGTTATGCTGCTGGATATTATTCTTACTTATGGACAGAAATGTTACACCATGATGCATATAATTGGTTTGAAAATAATGGAGGTTTAACTCGTGAAAATGGCCAACGTTTTAGAGATATGGTACTCTCTAGAGGAAATACAGTAGATTTAGAAGCTATGTATAAAAATTGGAGAGGTAGTGAGCCAAAAATTGAACCAATGCTAAAAGCACGTGGATTAAAATAAACGCGATTATATAAATTTTAAAAAGGAGCCTATATGGCTCCTTTTTGTTTTTAGCACGCTAAATTTTAGCTTTATTTTAAGTGTTGTATAAACATTATAAAGTTAGTATTTAGCGAAATCCTTTTCGTGGTTTTAACAAATTTTATAGATACTCCTTTTATCAATTACCTCTTATATTTTTTACATTTACTAAAACCAAATTTAAATTAACTTGCAAAGTTCTATTAAAACATATAATAAAATTTCTTCTAGTTTAGATATAAAAATAGAACCATTTGATACTCGCAAACGTTATACAAAACCACACAAGCACAACAAGTATTTAGAGATTGTTTACTTTACCAAAGGATCTGGCTATCATCACATAGATTTTAAAAGTTATGAGATTAAATCTCCTGTATTTTTTTTAGTAAAAAAGAACCAGGTTCACAATTGGGAAATAGATACAGAACCAAAAGGTTATGTCATAATTATTAAAGAAAGCTTTTTAGAGAAGACCTTAGATAAGTTTATAAATACCCAACTACACAAGTTAAAAAATAGTTCTAAGGTTAGAATTAAAGAAGTTAATAGTTCTTTAGAATACTTATTTAAAGCTATGAGTTTAGAAATTAAACAAGAATTTGTTAATCAAGAGGTTATTGAGGGTGGTTTAAAGTCAATTCTAGCTAAGTTAGTTGGCTTTTTAAATGAAGAATCTACTTTGGGTACTACAAATGTTACTTCTAATTTTTTAGAACTATTATCAATAAACCTTAAAAATAACGTGACTTTTTATGCAGATAAATTGGGTGTAACTTCTCAAAACTTAAATACATTATGTAATAAGGTTTTTGGTAAAACAGCATCAGATATTATAGCAGAACATATTATAAAAGAAGTAAAAAGGCAGCTATTATATAGCAACAAATCTGTTAGTGAAATTGCATATGATTTAGAGTTTAAAGATACATCGCACTTTACAAAATATTTTAAACGATATGTATTGCAAACACCTTTACAGTACAAAAAATCTTTTAGCTTATAAATTAGACCATTATTTAGTTATATACACCATTCTTACGTTGTTAATGCAAGTAAATTAGCAACTAAAATTTACTATAAATATGAAACTTAAAATACTATTATCTCTTTTTGCCTTATGCTTTTTAGGACAGAATGCAGCAGCACAAATTACAGGTAAAATTACAGACGTTGGCAATGGCTTAGCTTTAGAATATGCTACAGCTGCACTTTATAAAAAGAAAGACTTTAGTTTAGTTACTGGTGTTATAACAGAATTAAATGGCTCCTTTGTGATACCTAATGTAAAAGCAGGAGCCTACTTTTTAGAAGCTTCTTTTTTAGGTTATACTACAAAAAGAGTAGACGTTATTGTATCTAAAAAAGGTGCTAGTATAGATTTAGGAACCATACAACTATCTTTAGGAAACCAGTTAAATGAAGTAGTTGTACAAGCAGAACGGGTTGCTGTTGTGCATAAAATAGATCGTCAGGTTTTTGATACTAAAAAATATCAAAGTAGTGAAGGAGGTTCTGCTGTAGATGTAGTTAAAAATTTGCCATCTGTTACTGTAGATGGTCAGGGAGAAATAAGTGTTAGAGGTAGTCAAGGTTTCTCTGTATTAGTCAACGGTAAACCAACGCAAGGAGATGCCAGTGCAATTTTAGCACAATTACCAGCTAATGCTTTAGAGTCTGTAGAACTAATTACAGCGCCATCTGCAAAGTATGACCCTGAGGGAAAAGGTGGAATTTTAAATATTATAACTAAAAAAGGAGCTACAAACGGTACGTACACACAGGTAAATGTACGTGGCGGTTTTCCGTCTATAGAAGAATATGATACAAAAGAAGCTGCACAGCGTTACGGTATAGATGCAACGCTAAATAAACGTACGGATAAATGGAACTTTTCTTTAGGGGCTAGTTACCAACGTAATGATAAAACAGGTAGAAGAGAAGGAGATATGTTTATTGTAAACCAAGCCGAAAATAAAACTACTTTTTTACCTTCTGATGGTGAACGTAGTTTTGACGAAATTAGTTATAATGGTAGGTTTAATGTAGATTATACTCCTAATAAGAGAGATAGTTATTCTGTTGGTTTTTTTGCAGGAAAACATACAAAGGATAGGCTAGCAGATATTGTTTATTATGACAATCACGCAGTGTCACCATCAAATAGTGATAATAGGTTATATACATTTACATATTACAATCACAACTTAAGAATTAGAAAAGGAGATTTTGCTTTGGGTAGTTTTGATTATGAGCATAAGTTTGATGATGACTCTAATTTATCTGCATCATTTTTATATGAATATACATTTTTAGGCGGACCAACAGTAAACGATAATTTAGGAAATCCTGATAATACTATTATTTATCAGCAAGAATACAATACAAATGATAACCCGTTGTATGGTACACGTGTAAATTTAGACTATAAGTTTAAACCTTTTTCTTTTGGTATTTTAGAGCTTGGTTATCAGTTTCGTAATTTAGATCATACAGGAGAATTTGTTTATCAAAGAGATGGTGTTTTAGTGCCAGAGTTTTCTAGTGATGTGTCTTTAGATAGAACCATACACTCTGGATACACACAACTTACAGGAGCAAAAAACAAGTGGGATTATGCTGCTGGTGTGCGGTTGGAGTCTATGGATAGGGAATATACAGAATCTTTAAAGAGTGAAGCATCTCCTAATACTTATACCTATGATTTTGTAAAGCTTTTTCCGTCTGCATCATTACAGTATAAGTTAAGTGATAAAACAAAACTAAAAACAGCTTACAGTAAAAGAGTAGAGCGTACAACTACTTTAAAAATGAATAGTTTTGCAGAGCGTGAGCACTCTGAAGTTTTTGAGCAGGGTGATAATAAACTAGAACCAGAGTTTATTGATTTAGTAGAAGTAGGTATAACACAAAAATTAAAAGGTGGAAATTCCTTTTTTGCTACTGCATATTATAGGCACGTAGAAAATGTAATTAACCGTGTTAACGTGCTTGCTTATCAAGAAAATGGAGCTGTTATAGATACCATTATTAATCGTGTTTTTTCTAATGTAGGTAAAAGTAATTCTTATGGTTTAGAGGTAGGTGCAACTATCAAACCCACTAAAAACTGGTCTAACTTTATAGGTGCAAATGTATATAGTTATGATATTAAAGGTGCTTTAAACTTTAATCACAGAGATGGTATTGCACGCACATACGGTATAAATAGTAAAGCAACTATTTACTCTATAAACTTAAACTCTACTTATAATTTTTGGCAAAATGCTAGCGCACAGTTTTCGTTTAATTATTTATCAGAGAGAAACACGGCAATGGGAGAGGACTCCAGATTTTATTCGCCAAATTTGACTTTTAGAAAATCGTTTTTAGATAATAAATTAACAGCAACATTGCAATGGCAAAATATAGATATGGGACTTTTAAATACAAATGAGCAACGTATTACTACATCTAGACCAGACCAATTTTATACAACAACAAATTATAAGTATGAGGTAGATATGGTTTCTTTAAACCTGTCCTATACATTTAATGCAAACAAAAATAAATCTAAATTTATTGATAGTGAATTTGGAAAAAGAGAGTTTTAATTAGACTGTTAAATTTGTAAATTAAAGCCTAGTTAATGTTTGTATAACTAGGCTTTTGCTTTTAATTAAAATAACTGTTGTTTCACTTTTTCATAATAACTATCACTTACAGGTATGTTTAAAGTAGATAGTAATAAGTCTCTGCCTTTTAAGCTTGTAACCTTGGTTTTGTTTACGATAAAAGACCTGTGTACCCTCATAAATAAATTAGGGTCTAAAGATTTTTCTAGTGATTTTAATGTTTGGTGACTCATTATTTTTTTGCCATCTACTATATAAAAATTAACGTACTCACTATCACTCTCTATATGCGTAATATTTTTTAATTGTATTTTGTGTAAGTCGTAACCAGATTTAATAGTTATGGTATCGTTTACAGGTTTAGCAATTGTATTTTTGGTTTCTAACTTATTTACGGCTTGTAAAAAACGCTCAAAAGTTATAGGTTTTAATAAGTAGTCTAACGCATTAAGTTCATAGCCCTGTAAAGCATACTCAGAGTAAGCTGTGGTAAATATTATTTTGGTTGATGAAGGTATTATTTTGGCAAAATCTGTTCCCTTTAAGTTGGGCATTTGTATATCTAAAAAGAGTAGGTCTATAGCTTCAGACTTAATTGTACTTATAGCCTCAACAGGGTTTTCAAAATCAGCTACAAGTTCCAGGTAGTCTAATTTATCAATATAACTAATTAACAAAGCTCTTGCTAGCTCCTCATCATCTATAACAATACACTTATACATTTTTTTGTAGGTTTAATTCAACTTTAAAAATACCACTGGTTTTAGAAATAGACAAAGTATGTTTGTTGGGATATAGTATTTCTAATCGTTTTTTAACATTATCTAGGCCAATACCACCAACTTCATCTTTTAAAATATCTTTATCTGCAATACTATTTTCTACTTTAAAGTTTATGTTTTCTTTATCTGCTGATAAATTTATAGTTATAAAGGTATCTTTTCTTTGCTCTATATTGCTATGTTTTATTGCATTTTCTACAAATGGTATTAATAACATAGGGGCTATTTGTATGTTATTGTCTAGCGTGTTAAATGTCATTGTAATAGGATATTTTTTACTGCTTTTTAGCGTAAATAACTTTATGTAGTTTTCTATATATTCTACTTCTTTAGATAGTAAAACAAAAGGTCTTTCGCATTCATACAATACATACCTAAGCATTGTAGATAAATAACTTATACTTTGCTGGGTTTTTGCAGTGTCAATAGCAGATAATGCGTAAATATTATTTAAAGCATTAAATAAAAAATGAGGATTTATCTGTGATTTTAGCAGCTTTAATTCTGTTTCTAAATTTTCATTTTTACTAATAATTATTTCCTCTTCTTTCTTTTTAGTATAAACCACAAATTCTACTACGGTTGCTAAAATATATGCTATTAAAAGTAATAATACCTGTGTTAGGTGCCTAGATGGTGGCATAGGTAATGGTCTGTTTACATTCCTTATTTGTGGCATTCTGGGGATATGTTGCGCTTGGTCTAGTGGTAGTAAAGTAGATGGTATTATAATAAATATAGTAAGCGCTATAATAGAAATACAAACAAATTTAAAGTGCTTTTTAGTAAACAAAAATTTTGGTGCAGTATAGTATATAAGTAGTGCTATTAGAATTATTTGACCTATAGCAGAAAAACTATTTCTTTCTAAAAAAATAGTGTCATAGCCTTGTTGTGACCATAAAATAAACCAAAGTAGTAGCCATAATATGGACTGAAAAATAAATCTAATAGTTGCATTCATATTGCAAATAAATAAAATAAAAAATCAATTCAACGTCTAAAACAGCATCATTCATCTACACATAATAGGGTTTCACAGAATGTGTACCTGCTTCTACTTAAAACCGCAGTAATTTTACTTAAAACAAAACATCTGTAGTAAACTAATATACATCTTTGACATCTAAATAGTTGAATTTTAAAAACAAATATTATGAAGTGTACAAGAGTAAAAAAGGGAGTTTTAGGAGTGGTGTTAATAGCATTTTTTGCAATTGGTTTAAAAGCCCAACCACCAAAAGGAGAGCAACGAAAAAGACCAACAATTGAAGAAATTTTTAAGCAAATGGACGCTAATAAAGATGGTAAACTTTCAAAAAAAGAAGTAAAAGGACCTTTATTAAAAGATTTTAAAAAAATTGACACTAATGAAGATGGCTTTTTAACTAAAAAAGAAATAGAAAAAATGCCTAAACCAGAAAAAAGAGAAAGGCCATCTAAATAGGAATTATTTAATATAAAAATATGAAGAAGATTAAATTAATACATGTAAACATATTAGTACTTGCTATAATTACTACTGTAGCATTTTTAGCCTGTAGTAATGATAGTAATTCTATTGAAAATGATACAGACGACTCTGAGTTAACTGGAGAATTACATGCAGCATTTGCTGAATTTGATACAGATAATGTAACTATTTTGTTAAACGGCTCTGATGTAGAAATAGAAACTAACGGAATGCCAAACCATACGTCTCCGTATTGGTCTAATACTACAGAACGTAGTGCTGTAGACCCAATGGGAAACACACTTACAACTGAAGCCGCAGATACAAATCACGCTTTATTTGTAGAACCTACGGTTACAAGTTATGATAAAATGGCTCCTGGAAATATAGATGACTTTAATGGTTCATACTCGCTGACTGTTCCCCAAAACCCCATTAAAGCAACAACAAGTATATCTACAGGTCTAGGAGCAATTGGCATTGCAATTAGTGGCGCAATGATTTATAATGATGAAGAGGGACCAAATGTGCCTTTAGATGATGCAATAGGATCTTTAGATTTTACAGCAGCTCATACAGGTCCGCAAAGTTATCATTATCATTTAGAAACTAAAGCGTGGTCTAATGATGATCAAAATTTAATTGGTATTATGGCAGATGGTTTTTTTCTGTATGGTAGAAAATGTAATGCTACAAGTGATTACCCTACAGATTTAGATGCTTCTGGCGGACACATAAGTACCACACAACATACAACAGAGGAAGAATACCATTATCATATACAAAATGAATTATATCTTAATCAATTTTACATCTTATTTCCAGGAGATTACCAAGGAACGCCAAATACTATTTTATAAATTAGTATTAGTTGCAATACTCTTTTTTGTTAGTAGTTGCACACCTAGTATTGCTGTGTCTAAGAAAAAATTAGAAGTAAAAAGTAATGAAGGGCTTGTGTATTACAAAAGCAAGCCTTTTACTGGTTTGGCCGTTAGTTTTTATAAACACGGAGGAAAATCTGAAAGTATTAGCTATAAAAACGGTAAAAAAGAGGGCGACTATAAAAAGTGGTTTTACACAGGTTTACTTAGTTATAAAGCATATTATAAAAACGGAAAAAAACAAGGTGTTGTAAATTCTTGGTGGCGTAATGGTAAACTTAGGTCTAAATCTGTTTTTAAAGAAGGAGTTGTAAATGGGTTGCAACAACAGTGGTACAATACAGGGGCAAAGTTTAAAGAAATGAATATTGTAAACGGTAGAGAAGAAGGCATACAAAAAGCTTGGAGAAAAAACGGAAAAATTTATAATAATTATGAAGCTAAAGACGGAAGAATTTTTGGACTTAAAAGAGCAAACCTTTGTTTTCAGTTGGAAGACGAGATTGTACAAATTAAGTAATGTAGTTGTTATCTTTTTAGTTACAACTCTCTTTATTGGCTGTAAGCAAAATCTAGAAAACCAAAGCGTAAGTGCTTTGCCGTTTTATAATGAATCTAGTTTTACTCCAAAATGGCTAGCAGAAGATAGTAAAGAACTTAAAGAAATACATACAATACCTAATTTTAGTTTACTAAATCAGGACGGTAACATAGTAACACGTAATACTTTTAGAGATAAAATATACATAGCAGATTTTTTCTTTACTACTTGTTCTGGTATTTGTCCTAAAATGACTTCAAATATGAGTGTTTTACAAGAGACTTTTAAAGATGATGACGATGTTTTATTAGTATCACATAGCGTTACACCAGATATTGACACTGTAGCTATTTTAAAAGAATATGCAGAGAATAGAGGTATAGTATCTAATAAGTGGCACTTGGTTACAGGAGATAGAAGTAATATTTATGATTTAGGTAGAAATGCCTACTTTATTGAAGAAGATTTGGGTGAATTAAAAACTGAAAACGATTTTTTACATACAGAAAATTTTGTGTTAATTGATAAAAACCAACGTATACGAGGTATTTATAATGGATTAAACAAAACAGCTATACAGCAATTAATAAAAGATATTAAAACTTTAAAAGAGAGCTTTTAAAATATAGTATATAAGCTAGTTAGAGTAGAGTATTAATGCTACGCCTAAAAGTATACCTGCAAGCGGAATTAGCTTTTTACGCTTATTTTTCTCTTTAAATAAAATTCCGCCTAAGACAACAGCAATTAATATTTGGCTTCTTTTTATTGCAGATAATAACATAATTAAAGCATCAGGATCTTGTAATGCTTTAAAGTAAAAATAATCTGCTGTTTGCAATAAAATACCAACAGCTGGTATAGACCATCTCCATTTAAAAGCATTTCTTTTTTCTGCATTAGGAAACCAAGTTATAGCAAGTATTACCAATAAAATTAAAATAGTATACCAACAAAACCAAAATTGTAATGTTTGGGGATTTAAATTTACGTTTTGTATTAAAAATTTATCATATAATCCGCTAGACGAACCTAAAAATGTGGCACCAATTATAGCAAAAATCCATTTGTTATTTTTAAAATTGATACCTTCTTTTTTTCCAATTCTAGAATATAAAAAAACAGAAAATATAATTAAAAAAAAGCCTATCCATTGCCAGTGATTAGGTCGTTCTTGGTAAATAAAAATAGCACCTATAAATGTAAAAAAAGGTCCTGCAGAGCGTATGGGTGTTACAATAGTAATGGGCAAATGCTTTAGTGCTTGGTATGCTAAAACCCAAGAGCCAGCCATTAGCATAGATTTTACAACAATATAACCGTGTTTTTGCCAAGGAATATCTGTAATGTAAAAACCTACTTCTTTAGTATATTCAGGATAAAATTTAGAACCTAAATAAAAAGGTAATAACAGCAAAAAACCTGCTGTTATAGTCCCTAAAAGTACAGGAAACACTTCATTACCTTGTACAGCGTGTTTTTTACATAAATTATGTAATCCTAAAAATAAAGCCGATAAAAGACCTAAATACATCCACATGGCCGCGAAGATAACTTTTTAGATAAATTTTAATAGAACTATATCTTAATTTATACTAGTTTTCTTCAATTTAAAAGGATACAAGCTAATGTAAATAATGGTGTAGATAAATAACAAAAGTAAATACCAAGTATTACCAATAAGTTCTGTGTAAGTTAGGTTTCCATCAGAAAAACTCAAAATCATTAATACTTGTGCTCCATAAGGTAGTAAACCTTGTGTAATGCAGGCAAAAATATCTAAAATTGAAGCTGTATTTTTATTATCTAATTTATACTCATCATTAATAGTTTTTGCAATAGAACCAGAAATAATAATAGAAACTGTATTGTTTGCTATTGCCATATTTACTGTACTAACTAAGGTTGCAATACCAAATTGAGCAGATTTTTTACTCTTTATTAGGGTTTTAATTTTATTTAAAATATAATCTATACCGCCATTTTTAGCAACTAATGCAGCTAATCCACCAGATAGTAATGATAGTAGAAAAATCTCTGTCATACTTGTAAATCCATTGTAAGCAATTTTGGTAGATTCAATAAGTGTAAAATCGCCATAAAAAATACCAATTGCGGCAGCTATTAATACACCTAACAATAGTGTAACAAATACGTTTACGCCAATTACAGAGAGTGCAATTACTAATATGTAAGGAACTATTTTTAGTAATGAATAATTGTATGTAACATCTTCTAAATTGTTAGACTCTAAAGCTGCGCCTTTAACTATTAAAATAGCAATTGTAAAGAGTGCTGCTGGCAAAGCAATTTTTATGTTTTGCTTAAATTTATCACTCATTTTTACGCCTAAGGATTGTGTTGCTGCAATTGTAGTATCTGATATTACCGAAAGGTTATCTCCAAACATAGAACCACCTAAGAGAGCGCCGCAAAGTATAGCTAATGACACACCTCCTTTATCTGCAAAGCCAATAACAATAGGAGTTAGTGCAACTATTGCACCAACAGATGTACCTGTAGATATAGATAAAAATGCAGCAATTATAAATACTCCAAAGTAGATATATTGTATGGCTATAAAATCTAAACCAAGGTTTACAATAGCATCTACACTACCAGTTTCTTTTGTAATTGTAGCAAAAGCACCAGCTAACAAATATATTAAACACATTGTTAGTATTTTACTATCTCCGCAACCAGCTAAAAGTGTTTCTATTTTAGAGTTTATACTTTGTTTAAAAATTAAAAAAGCTACAATAATACCGGCTATAACTGCTATAGGAGCAGGTAAAGCATAAAAATCATTTTGATAAATACCTACACCTAAAAATGTAAATACAAATACAAATAAAGGGAATAAAGCAATAAACCTAGGCTTGTTGTTTTTAATAGATGTCATTTTTTTAGTTTTGCAGAACCAAAAAGAAAAGGACAAATAAGTGGATCTGAATTAA